>CAXUBE010000081.1:0-9963 GCA_964249215.1 uncultured Rhodopseudomonas sp.
CGCGCGGGGAGTTGCGCCAGCGCATCGACGAACGCCGCGCGCGCGCGCACGTCGAGCGTCAGCGCCATCACCTCGGCGCCCGATGCCTGCAACTTCCCGGCTGCGGCCGCCGCCGCGGCGCCGTCGATGTCCGCCAGCGCCACACGCAGGCCGCGCGCATGAAGCGCGCCGGCGATCACCTCGCCCAGGCCGTTGCCCGCGCCGGTAACCAGCGCGACGTGTCCGGCTTGCGAATTGTCTTGCGCATCGCTCACAAGATGTACCCGATGCCCGTCAGGCTCTCGGTCGAATTGATCAGGCGGACCACCTTGCGCGCGATCCGCAGGCCGTCGTCGGCGCGTACCAGCCGGAATTCGATGTCGGCGGTGTACATGCGCTCACGCTCGCGGCGGAATTCGGTCAGCATCTGCGAACAGCGCACGTCGCAGCCGTCATGATCGGCGTCGAGCACGCGGAAGCGCGACAGCAGGCGCACCGTGCGCGCGACCGGCGAGGCCGAGACCGATTGCCCGCTGACCAGCCGGTCGACGCGTTTCTTGCGCATCTCGTGGTCGTCATAGGCATAGTTCAGCGCGTCCTCGAAATCGGTCGCGGCGGGATCGATCGGCACCACGTATTTCGCGTCCGGCGTCCACAGCGCCAGCCACTCGTCGTAGCTCGCGCTGTCGAGCAGATCGGCCTCGAGCCAGATGAACTCCATCGCCTGCTGCAGCGTGATCGCGGAGGTTTCCGAATTCGCCACGTCCATCGCGTCAGACCTCCATCAACCGCTTCCACTGCTGGTAGGCGGCGCGCATGCCGGTTTCGGCGCTGACGTCGCTGCGGCGATGACCGCCCGACAATTCCTCTTCATGCGTGAGGCCGCGATTGAGCATCACCGGCACCGCCGGCCCGCCCTGCGCGCCGTGCTGCACGCGGTCCCAGACTTCCGCGTCGTCGGGACTGCCGAAGCCCATCGGTCCCTGAAAGAATTCGTGGATGCGCAGCCGCGCCCGGTTGCCGGCGGCGGGGCCGCCTTCCATGCCGATCGCGATGTGGCGTATTTCGGTTTCGCGCACCGACAGCGGCTGCAGCACGCGGAAGAACGCCATCGAGCAGGCGAGGTTCGGGAACAGGTTGAGGTTAAAGCCGGAGCCGCCGACCGCGCGCACGATGCGCCGCACTTCGACGTCGGAGTGATCGGCCGCGAGTTCGGCCGCGAGCGCGCGGAAGCGCTCCGGGATCGGCGCATCGAGATCGTCTTCGAGATCGATCAGTTCCGGCACCATCACCATCACGCTGTGGCCGTTGCCGAGGTCCTCGACGAAGCCGCCCTTGTTCAGCATGTCCAGCATCTCGCCGGTTTCCTGGTCGACGGCGGACAGGAACGACTTGTGCACCAGCGGGAAGTGATATGCGTCGGTGGTGTTTTCGAGCTGAATCTTCCAGTTGCCCGGAAACCTGAATTTATGCTCGCCCTGCGTGGTGACCGGATAGCCGCCGCCCTGCTTCATGAACAGGTCGATCCATTTTTTGGCGTCGCCGAGAAAATCCGACAGCGGCTCGATGTCGCGCCTGAAGCTCGCGAAAATCAGGCCGTTGTATTCCTCCACGCGCAGCGACACGAGCGGAAAATCCGCCTTGTTCAAGGCGCCGTCGTAGCCCTTTTCGTAAGGCACGCCGCGCAGCGAGCCGTCGAGCGCGTAGCTCCAGCCGTGATACGGGCAGACGAAGCTGCTGGTCTTGCCCTTGCGGACCTCGCACAAGGTCGCCGCGCGATGCCGGCAGCGGTTGACGTGGACGTGGACGACCCCCTTGCGGTCGCGCACGATGATGACGGGCTGCAGCCCGACATGCCCCATCTTGAAGTCGCCGGGCTTCGGAATCTCGCTGCGATGCGCGACCCAGACCCAGGTGATCTCGAAGATCTTCCTCATCTCGATCTCGAACAGCGCGGGATCGGTATAAAGCGCGGAACTGGCGCGGTCGGGCTTCACCAGGTCGGCGTAGCTGGACGACATCGGGAAAGCGTAGTTCATCGAACGACTCCAGTCTGTCAGAGCTTTCGCGAGTTGACGATCTCGGAACGGCGCCTCGTCGTCGCGCTACGGGAAACCGGGTGCCGCCGGCATGCCGAGCAGGATGCGGCCGGCGCTTTGATAGGTGCCCTCGCCCAGGAACGCGTGCTGGGCGACCACGAGCGTATCGTTCAGCGCGCGAGACAGCCCGTGTCCGTTATAGATCGCGCTGATCCCGGCGAGCCCGAAGGCGGCGCGGGCGACGTCGGCGCCGACCCGCGCCGCGTTGGTCGCCGCGAGCCGCAGCAGGCCGACGTCCTCGACCGAGGGCTTCGCGCCGGACTGCACGGTGGCCCACACCTGCTCCGTCATCTCGTAGAAAAACGCCCGCGCCGAGCGCAGCGCGACTTCGGCCTTGGCGATTTCGAGCTGAACATGGGCGCGGTCGGCCATCTTCGGCGCGCCGGTGATCGACGTGCGCCCGCCGGACATCTCGATCACGTCGTTCAGCGCCGAACGCGCCGCGCCGAGCCCGACCACGGCGAGCACCTGCGCCGCGAAGGCCAGCGACGGATAGCGATAGA
This sequence comes from uncultured Rhodopseudomonas sp., assembly GCA_964249215.1. Lineage (GTDB taxonomy): Bacteria > Pseudomonadota > Alphaproteobacteria > Rhizobiales > Xanthobacteraceae > CAXUBE01. The sequence continues at coordinate 2,582 of CAXUBE010000081.1, forward strand.
CCGCGGCATCGACCGTCGGCGCGCCGCCGCGGATCAGCGTCCACTCCTCCGGAACGAACACATTGTCCACGACGAGGTCGTGGCTGCCGGTGCCTTGCAGACCCATGACGTCCCAGTTCTCGCGGACCTGGACCTGCGCGGCCGGCATCACCGCGACGCGCGGCAGTCCGCCGGAGGCGTCGCCCTCGACGGTGATGCCGACGCCGATCAGGCTGGCGCCGGTCGAGCCGCTGCCGAATTTCCACGTGCCGTTGACGACGAATCCCTCCGGCGTGCGCTTCGCCGGCTGCAGCGGAAACAGCCCGCCGGCGAACACGACGTCGGGACCGTTCTCGTAAATCTTGCGCAGCGTCGGTTCCGGCAACGCCGCGAGATAGGTCGCCGAAACGCCGAAGCTCGCGACCCAGGCGACCGAGCCGTCGGCGACGGCGATGTCCTCGATCAGCCGGCAGAATTCGGCCGGACCGCGCTCCTCGCCGCCGAACCGGCGCGCGACCAGCGCGCGGTAGATGCCGAGCGTCTTCAGCCGGTCGACGATGTCCTGCGGCGTGCGGCGCTGCGCCATGAAATCTTCCCGCCGCGCCTTGATGTCGGCCAGCAGCAGCGGCCAGGAATCATTCGGGGAACTGGGTGCGGGATCGCTGCGCGTATCGTCTTCGCGGACGGCCGCATTGCGGCTCAGGCTGGTGGCGCCGAAAGCATAGTTCATGACGGTCTCCCTCCGGATTGCGAGAAGTCTGACGAAAGCCAATCGGCAACAACCAGGCGACGGATCATCGGGCGACGCTGACGCCGCAGCGGGAAACGTACCGCATTCTGTGGAATATTCAATCGAATTGTATAACACTTGCTGGGCGTAGTTTCGGCAGCCTGCCTCGATTTGCTTCAGGCGGCGGCGGCGGGGATGTCGATTTTTTGGGCATCGTGGCAGCGTCGCGCCGGGTCACCGCGACGCGACAGCCGCCCTCACCCCGACAGATTGTCGAACACCTTGCCGGTGAGGCGGTTTAATTCGCGAAGGTCGGCCCCGGACAGCCCTAGAAAGGCCTCCTTCGATACCTTGCCGATCTTGGCCCTGATCAATTTCAGGACCCGCAAGCCTTCGGCCGTGATCGAGACTTCGATCGATCTGGCGTCCTCCGCGGAGGTCCTGGTCTTGACGAGGTCCTGCGCGACCATCCGCTGGATGATCTTCGCCATGGTGGAAATCTTGGTCACCGCCTCGGTGGAAATTCCCGTCACGGTGGAGGCCCGGCCGGTCGCGAGAATCATCAGCACCCGCCAGCGCGCGACGTCCATCTTGATCGGCTTGAGCACGGCATCGAGCCGCAGATGATAGCGGGCTGTCAGGCGGGTGATCCCGTAGAACGGCCACTCGTCGATCGCGAACTCGTCGCTTTCCGGATCGATGCTGCTGGCAAATCTGCTTTTCTTCGTCATGTCACCGACTCGCTTCGTTTCTCTCGTCGAGCCAAGATCTCGAGGCCGTTTCCACCGCGGGTCGCCGCAGTCAATCCGGCCGGCGCGCGACCATGGATGCGATCAGCTCCGAAAAGTGCCGGCCTACCGCGTCGCGCTGCTCGCCGCCCTGCAGATCGGATCGACGGTGCACCGCATTCAGCATGCCGATGATCGCGGCGGCGGTCGCCGCCGTATCCATCGCCGCGAACTCGCCCGCGGCGACGCCCCTGGCCAGCAGCGCCTGCAACTGCCGTTCGACATTGCGCTTGCGGCGGTTGATGCTTTCGAGCCGCGCCGCCGGAACGAAGGTCTCGCGCGCGAAAAACGCCCGCAGCACGTCCATCGCACCGACGCTGACATCCGCGAAGGCCCGGCTGAAGGCCATCAACTGCGCGGTCGGCGCCATCGGCGACCCCAACGCGTCGTCGATCGCCGTCTCCACTTCGACGATCACTTGCTCGTAGGCGTCGAAATCCTCTTCGCTGGCGCGCACCAGGCTGGCCCAGGTGCCGTCCACGTACAAAAGCGGCGTGCTGGTGGGCGTCACCCGGATCGCCGCCACCTGGCCGACGAACAACACATGGGACGAGAACTCGACGGTCTGAACCAGCCGGCAATCGAAGATCGCCGCGCTTTCGAGCAGCACCGGCGCGCCGGTGGCAAGCTCGCTCCAGGTCCCGGTCGCGAACCGTTCATCGCCGCGCGCGGCGCCGGCAAACCGGCTCGCGATATCCGCCTGGTCGTGCGGCAGCACGTTGATGGCGAAAATTTCGCTGGCGGCGATCGCCGCGAACGAGGCGTTCGACCGGTTCACCGCGACGGCGAGCTGCGGCGGCTCCGCGGTGATCGAGATCACGGCGGTCGCGGTCATGCCGGCGCGCTGGCCGTCATTGACCGTGGTGATCACGTTCACCGCGGCGGCAAGCTGGCGCATGCCGGACCGGAAATCGCTCGATGAAATCGGCATGGTTAGGCGCCCGGAAAGGATCGCCGATCCTCGTCGCGATACATGAAATGTCAATTGAAAATTCGTGTAATTATTGCTGCATTTTCGGGCGAGGATGCCCGCCGCTCCGGCAGCCGCAGCGCTGAAATGACCAGCCGCTAATCGGGGCCGCGCATCCGGTAGCCGATGCCGGTTTCGGTCAGCACGAATTGCGGACGGTCCGGATCGGGCTCGATCTTCTGCCGCAATTGCCGGACGTAGACCCGCAGATATTGCGCGTCGGTGGTTTCGTCCCACAATTCCTTCAGCAGAAAGCGATGCGTCAGCACCTTGCCGGCGTGCTGCACCATCAGCCGCAGCAGATCGTATTCCTTCGGCGACAGCTTCACCTCGCGCCCGCCGCGCTTCACGATCCGTCGCACCAGGTCGACCGTAAGCTCGCCGGCGTGGAACACCGGCCGCTCGCCCTGCACCTGCAGTTGATGGCGCAGCGCCGCGCGCATCCGCGCCAGCAGTTCCTCCATCCCGAACGGCTTGGTCAGATAATCGTCGGCGCCGAGATCGAGCGCCTGCACCTTGCCGGCCTCGTCCTCGCGGCTCGACAGCACCACGACCGGCACGGCCTCGTTGCGCGCGCGGATCATCCGCAGCAGCTCGTGGCCCTGGATGTCCGGCAGGCCGAGATCGAGGATGATCAGCGCCGGCTGCTGGGCCAGCAATTCAAGCGCGGTCTTGCCGTTGGTCGCTTCCAGCACCTCGTAGCCCTGCGTGCTCAGCCCCATCCGCAACAGCTTGCGGATCGGCGGCTCGTCGTCGATCACCAGCACCTTGATCGACGCCGCGCTCATGCCGCGGTATCCAGCGCGGCGGTCGCGGGCGGGACCGGAAGGCGGATGGTGAGCACCGCGCCGCTGCGGTCGCCGCGGTTGGCGGCCTCGATGCTGCCATGCATCGCCTCGACGAAGCCGCGCGAGATCGCCAGCCCCAGTCCGGTGCCGGCGCGCACCTGATCGCCCTTTTGCGCGCGATAAAATTTGTCGAACACGTTCGACAGATCGTCCGGCGGGATGCCTTCGCCTTCGTCGATCACCCGCAGCGTCACCACCGCGTTATGCCGGAAGGCCTCGATCGCGATCGTGGTATGGGCCGGCGCATATTTGGCGGCGTTGTCGAGCAGGTTGAACAGCACCTGCTCGAACAGCACGTCGTCGAGCTCCAGCATCGGCAGGTCGGCGGCGATGTCGAGCCGCACCCGATGCCGCGCCAGGATCGGCGCGGCGCGGCGCAGCGCGCTCCCGACGATCTCGCCGAGATCGTGCCGCGCGGTATTCGGCACGATCGCGCCGGCCTCCAGCTTGGTCATGTCGAGCAGATTGGCGATGAAGCGGTTGAGCCGCTCGGACTGCTCGATGATGGTGCCGAGCAGGTCGGTCTTCTCGGCATCGCTGAGCCGCGCCGCCAGATCGCGCATCGTGGTGGCGGCGCCCAGCACCGAGGCCAGCGGCGTCTTCAGGTCGTGCGAGATCGAGGTCAAGAGCGCCGCGCGGAGCCGGTCGGACTCGATGTTGCGCTTCACGCGGTCGATGTCTTCGACCAGATACACCCGCTCGATCGCCAGCGCGCCCTGGTCCATCAGCGCGTCGAGCAGCCGGCGCTGATCCGGCGTCAGCAACGGCCCGGTGCGGTCGTCGTCGATGCCGATCACGCCGATCGGTCCGCGGCCGGTGCGCATCGGCAGAAACAGCCGCTTGGCGCCGGGCAGCGTATCGGAACCGCGGCCGGCGGGGCGGTCGTTGCCCCACGCCCAGTTCGCCGCCGCCAGATCGGCCTGGTCGAGTTGGTCCTCCGGCGGATAGCCGGCCTTCACAGTCAGCATGCCGTCCTCGGGCAGCAGCAGCACGACGCGGACCTTGAGCATCAGCGCGGTCTGGTGCGCCGTCGCCCACAGCACGTCGTCGAGCGCCGCGGTGCCGGCGAGCTTGCGGCTGAACGCGTAGAGCGATTCGGTGGTCCGCATCCGGCCCGCCGCGGCGATCGCCTGGGTGCGCACCCGCGCCGCCACGTTCGACACCAGGATCGCGATCAGCACGAACAGCACGAACGCGGCGACGTTGGTGGGGTCGGTGATGGTGAACGTATAGAGCGGCGGCAGGAAGAAGAAGTTGTAGCACAGCGACGCCACCACGCTGGCCAGCAGCGAGGGCCACAGCCCGTAGCGCACCGACACGCCGACCACCGCGGTCAAGAGCACCAGATCGACGTTCTCGATCCCGAAGAACGGCTGGATCAGCGCGGCGGCGGCAAGCCCGAGCGCGGTGAACACCAGCGCCATCAGATAAGGCAGGAACTCGAACGGCTCGCTGCGCTGCGCGGTCTGCACGCTGGCGGGCTGCGGCGCGCCGAGATCGTCGCCCGAGATCACGTTGATGCTGATATTGCCGGCGCCGCGCAGCAATTCGTGCACGATCGAGCCGCGGGTCATTTCGAACCACCATGAGCGCTTCGACTTGCCGAGGATGATCTGGGTGATGTTGTTGCCGCGCGCGTAGTTCAGCAGGTCGTCCGCGACGCTGTGTCCGGTGCCGGGAAAGGTCAGCGCCTGCGCGCCGAGCGATTCCGCCAGCCGCAGCGTGTCGGCCTGCCGGTCGCGCTGCGCTTCGGTCAGTTGCAGCGAGTGCCGGGTCTCGATGCTGATCGCGGTCCAGGGCGCGCGCTGCCGGTCGGCGAGGCGCTTGGCATAGCGCACCAGCCCGGCGGCCTTGGCATCGGCGGTGACGCACACCAAGATGCGCTCGCCCGCGGCCCACGGGCCGGCGATCGCATGAGCCTGCATGTGATTGAGCAGTTGTTCGTCGACCCGCTCCGCGGTGCGGCGCAGAGCGAGTTCGCGCAGCGCGGTGAGATTGCCGGGCGAGAAGTAGTGCTCCAGCGCGCGCTCGGCCTGCTCCGGCACGTACACCTTGCCCTCGCGCAGCCGCTGCACCAGATCGTCGGGCGTCAGGTCGACCAGTTCGATCGCGTCGGCGCGGTCGAACACCGAGTCCGGCACGGTCTCGCGCACCCGCACATGGGTGATCTGCGCGACGACGTCGTTGAGGCTTTCGATATGCTGGATATTGACGGCGGTGTAGACGTCGATGCCGTGGCTCAGCAATTCCTCGACGTCGAGGTAGCGCTTCGGATGCCGGCTGCCGGGCGCGTTGGTGTGGGCGAGTTCGTCGACCAGCGCGATGCGCGGGCGCCGCGCGATCACCGCGTCGAGGTCCATCTCCTCGAGCACCTGGTCCTTGTAGTCCAGCAGCCGCCGCGGAACGACTTCGAGGCCGTGCACCAGCGCGTCGGTCTCGGCGCGGGCGTGGGTTTCCACCACGCCGATCACGACGTCGACGCCCGCCTTGAGCTTGGCGTGCGCGCTCTGCAGCATCTCGTAGGTCTTGCCGACGCCGGGGGCCGCGCCGACGAATATCTTCAGCCGCCCGGCATGGGCGTCGGCGCGGCGCGCGGTCTGCAGCAGCGCGTCGGGCCGGGGCCGATGGTCGTCATCGCGGCGGGCAATTGCCATGAGGCAATATAGTCCGTCCGCCGGCGCAAGAACAGCGCGCTACTTCGCGGCCGCCGCGTCGAGCGCCAGGTTGAGCGCCAGAACGTTGACGCGCGGTTCGCCGAGCAGTCCCGCGAGCCGGCCCTCGGCGTTGGCGTTCACGATCTGGCGGACGCGGTCCTCGGGCATGGCGCGGGCCTTGGCGACGCGCGGCACCTGAAACAGCGCCGCCTGCGGCGAGATGTCGGGATCGAGGCCGCTCGCCGTGGTGGTCACGAGATCGACCGGCACCTCGGCGGACGGGTTTTCCGCTTTCAGCTTGTCGACGTCCTCCTTGACGCGATCGATCAGCGCCTTGCTGGTCGGGCCGAGATTCGATCCGCCGGAATTCGCCGCGTTGTAGGGCGCGGACACCGTCTTGCTGGCGTCAGCCGGATCGGGCGCCGAGGTCGCCGAAGGGCGGCCGTGGAAGTACTTGTCGTCCTTGAATTCCTGGCCGATCAGCGCCGAGCCGACCACCGTGCCGTCGCGAATCACGAGGCTGCCTTGCGCCTGGTTCGGAAACGCGGCGCCGGCGATGCCGGTGATGGCGAGCGGATAGGCGAGCCCGGTGATCAGCGTCAGCGACAGCAGGATGACGATCGCGGGACGGATTTCCTTCAGCATGACTTGGTCTCCTCCAGTCTAGCAACATCGTCGCCGTCACCCTCCGCGAAGGCGGAGGGCCCGGTATTCCGTGGCGTTAGCGCTTCCAAACGAATCTCCTGCGCGTACCGGGTCGCCCGGTCGGGCCGCGCGATGACGGCAGTGCCCGTATGCGATGACGGCAGTGCCCGTATGAGATGCGGCGAACCAAACATCGTTTGTTTCAAACCAGATGCAGCGCGCCGACCGCAAGGTCGATCGCCTTGATGCCGATGAACGGAATGACGACGCCGCCGAAGCCGTAGATCAGCAGGTTGCGGCGCAGCAGCGCCGCGGCGCCGACCGCGCGGTACGGCACGCCCTTCAGCGCCAGCGGGATCAGCGCGATGATGATCAGCGCGTTGAAGATGATCGCCGACAGGATCGCGCTTTGCGGGCTCGCCAGCTGCATGACGTTGAGCACGGCGAGCTGCGGGTAGAACGCCAGGAACATCGCGGGGATGATGGCGAAGTACTTCGCCACGTCGTTGGCGATCGAGAACGTGGTCAGCGCGCCGCGCGTCATCAGCAATTGCTTGCCGATCTCGACCACCTCGATCAGCTTGGTCGGGTTGGAGTCGAGGTCGACCATGTTGCCGGCCTCGCGCGCGGCCTGCGTGCCGGTGTTCATCGCCACGCCGACATCGGCCTGCGCCAGCGCCGGCGCGTCATTGGTGCCGTCGCCGCACATCGCCACCAGCTTGCCCTTGGCCTGCTCGTCGCGGATCAGCCGCAGCTTGTCCTCGGGCG
>CAXUBE010000082.1:0-9850 GCA_964249215.1 uncultured Rhodopseudomonas sp.
GGGCCGGGCCGCACCACCCCGAGCACGCCCGGCGCGGCGCCCGACGCGGCGCCCGGGCCCAAGCCATGAGACGCCTGCGCCGGACCAAGATCCTGGCCACGCTCGGTCCCGCCTCCTCCGACAGCGCGATGATCCGCAAGCTGTTCGAAGCCGGCGCCGACGTGTTCCGGATCAATATGAGCCATACCTCGCACGACAAGATGCGCGAGCTGGTCAAGACCATCCGCAATGTCGAGGGCAGCTATGGACGCCCGATCGGCATCCTGGTCGATCTGCAAGGCCCGAAATTGCGGCTCGGCTCGTTCGCGGGCGGCGCGATCCAGCTCAACAACGGCGCGCATTTCGCGCTCGACCGCGATCCCGCGCCCGGCGACGTCGAACGCGTGCAATTGCCGCATCCGGAAATCCTCGCCGCGCTCAAGGTCGGCGACGCGTTGCTGCTCGATGACGGCAAGGTGCGGCTGATCTGCGAGGAAACCTCGCCCGAGCGCGCGGTGACGCGGGTGGTGATCGGCGGCAGGATGTCCGACCGCAAGGGCGTCAGCTTGCCCGATACCGACCTGCCGGTCTCGGCGATGACGCCGAAGGATCGCGCCGATCTCGAGGCCGCGCTGGAAACCGGAATCGATTGGGTCGCGCTGTCGTTCGTGCAGCGCGCCGAGGACGTGCACGAGGCCAAGCGCATGATCCGCGGCCGCGCGGCGGTGATGGCCAAGATCGAAAAGCCGCAGGCGATCGACCGGCTGCCGGAAATCCTCGAGGCCGCCGACGCGCTGATGGTGGCGCGCGGCGATCTCGGCGTCGAACTGCCGCTGGAGCGGGTGCCGAGCCTGCAAAAGCAGATGACGCGCATGGCGCGGCGCGCCGGCAAGCCGGTGGTGGTTGCGACCCAGATGCTGGAATCGATGATCCAGAGCCCGGTGCCGACCCGCGCCGAAGTCTCCGACGTCGCGACCGCGGTCTATGAAGGCGCCGACGCGATCATGCTGTCGGCGGAGTCCGCGGCGGGGAAGTATCCGGTCGAAGCGGTCTCGACGATGAACCGGATCGGCGAGGAGGTCGAGCGCGATCCGATCTATCGCGGCGTGCTCACCGCGCAGCGACCCGAACCGGAGGCCACCGCCGGCGACGCGATCGCCGACGCCGCGCGACAGATCGCAGAGACCCTGGAACTGTCCGCGATCATCTGCTGGACAAGCTCGGGCTCGACCGCGATGCGCGTGGCGCGGGAACGGCCGCGGCCGCCGGTGGTCGCGATCACGCCGAATCTCGCGACCGGGCGCAAGCTTTCGGTGGTGTGGGGCGTGCATTGCGTGGTCGCCGAGGACGCCAAGGACCAGGACGACATGGTCGAGCGCGCCGGACGGATCGCGTTTCGCGACGGCTTCGCCCGCGCCGGGCAGCGCGTCATCATCGTGGCGGGCGTGCCGCTAGGCACGCCCGGCGCCCCCAACATGGTGCGCATCGCCTTTGTCGAACCGAGCGGCGACGCCTTGCCGTAAGCCGCTGACGAACCGCCGACGACTGCACGCCACCCTCGTGACAGACGGCCTCGGCGGCGCCAGGCGGCATCAAAAATCCTCTCGCCGACGGGGAGAGGGACGCAGAACCTGTACGTCGCGATTACACCAGCGTCGCGTCGAGCGTGATCTTGGCGTTGAGCACTTTCGACACAGGGCAGCCCGCCTTCGCCATCGCGGTGAGTTCGTCGAACTTCGCCTTGTCGGCGCCGGGGACCTTCGCGCTCAGCGTCAGATGCACCGCGGTGATCGCAAAACCCTCGCCCTGCTTCTCAAGCGTGACGTCGGCCTTTGTCTCCATGTGCTCGGCCGTCAGCTTGGCCTCGCCAAGGATCAGCGACAGCGCCATGGTGAAGCACGCCGCATGCGCGGCGCCGATCAGCTCCTCGGGATTGGAGCCGACCTTGCCCTCGAAGCGGCTGGAGAAGCCGTAAGGATAATCGGCGAGCGCGCCGCTTTTGGTCGAGATCGCGCCCTTGCCGTCCTTGATGCCGCCCTGCCATTTGGCCGAACCATACGTCGTAATCATATTTTGCTCCGTTGCTTGTTGATGCGGTGCGCGATCAGCGCATCGCCGCCTTCGGTCGTGAACTACCCGCCGCGATCATGGTTTCGATCTCGCGCATGACGAGTTCAGGCGCCGCATTCTGCACCATGTGTCCGACATTTGGCAGCACGATCAGTTTCGAATTCGGCACCGCCGCGGCGAACAGCCGCGAGTGAATCTCGACCGACACGGTCTTGTCGGCGTCGCCATGGATCAGAACGCAGGGCACTTTGATCTGCGGATAACGCGCGACCTGGGCCTGCACCGCGGCCTTCAGAGTCACGAGGTCCCACGCGTTGGCGAGAAACTCGCGCGGCCGCAGCAACAGCTTGGTCGCGGTTTCGTCGACATAATTATCCGGCATGGCCTGCGGGGCGAACACCACGCGCGCGCCGGCCGACGTGATCCACCATCCGATCGGCAGCGTGATGGTATAGGCCAGCAGCGGGCCGACCACGGGCGTGGTCAGCACGTCGTTATAGGAGCCGACGCCGCCGGTCCAGGAATGCGTCACCGGCGCCAGCATCACCATGCCGGCGACGCGTTCGGGATAGTCCAGCGCCATCAGCGGCGCTAGCGCGCCGGCCATCGAATGCACCACCAGGATCGCGTTGCTGACGCCGAGCAGGCCCAGCGCCTCGTCGATCATCCTGGCCTGCGTCGCCGGCAACGAGTTCGGCAGGTCGTCGCGTTCGCTCCAGCCGTGGCCGGGTCGATCGATCATGATGACGCGGTGGGATTTCGCGAGCATGTCGCCGAGCGGAAAGCGCATCGCTTCGAGATTCGAACTCGCGCCATGCACCATCACGATCGCGGGGCTGGAATCGCGCGGGCCGCGGTCGAGCACATGAAGAGCGCCGCCGGCGACCTTGATGATCTTGCCGGGCGGCGGATACATCTTTTCGAGAGCGAACACCCCTGCCTGCGTCAGCAGCGCCAGAAACACCAGCGCGGCCAGCATGCTGATGACGATCATGGACAATTTCCGCAAGATTTTGCGCATCGCCAAGCTACGCGTTTCGGAGAGCGCGGTTTCGGCGCAGGGTTCAGATGTCGCGGCCTTCGACCTTTTCGGTCAGGGTCTTGACCAGTTCCGGCACCTTTTCGAGATGCGGATTGATGGCCAGCGCCTTGCTGAACGCATCCAGCGCGCGCTTGTCGTCCCCGAGTTCCTGCATGATCATGCCGAGCCCTGCCAGCGCGCCGAAATGGCGCGGCTCGCGCACCAGCACCTGCTCGATGTCCTCGATCGAATGGGTGTAGTCGTTCTGCATGTAATACAGCGTCGCACGCCGGTTCCAGCCTTCGACGTAGTCCGGCCGCAGCTTGACCACGGCGTCGAGCAATCTCAGCGCGACGTCCATCTGCTTGGCGTCCATCGCCGTCTTGGCCCGCGTCATCAGCAGTGCAGCGGTATCGCTGGAGGTCTGGGTCCACAGCGCCCAAATCCGCGCCTCGACGTGCTTGGCGCTGGCCTCGTCGGGCGCGATCTTCAGCGCGCCGAACAGGAAATCCAGCCCCTTGGGACCACGCTCGGCGCCGGGCTTCGGCAGTTTGACCGGTGCTTCCGGCGGCTTGATCTGCTGCCGGGGCGGCGGCGATTTCGGGGTCTCTGCCTGCGCAAGGGAGCCGTGACAGGCTTGTGCCACTAGCAACGCGGCGTACAGGACCGGAAACTGGGCGCGACGGACGGCGGAGAATCTGGCGATCATTTGCAAAGTCTAGACACAGTCTTCCGCGCTGCAAAGCAGCATCGGCGTCAAAGGGCTGTGATGGAGGCAAGCGGAAGGTGCGGGGAGCGTTTCAGCCCTGGCGGGCCTTGAACCGGCGCTGCACCTTATTGATCACATAGACCCGGCCCTTGCGTCGCACGAGCCGGTTGTCGCGGTGACGAGACCGCAGCGATTTCAGCGAGTTACGGACTTTCATGGACGATCCTGATGCTCTTGAAAGGCCGTTTTCCGACGGGCCGAAATTTGCGATATTGGCGAGGCCCCGGCGCGGCGGGGCAGCCTGCCTCGGACCTGCGGTTCATAGGCCATGCGCTGGCCGCATGTCAATCCGATCGGCCGCATTGCACGGCGGCCGCAATGGCAAACAGGCGACCGTGCAGGCAACGACCTGTATGCGAAACGGGGCTGCGCGAGCGCGTTCCGGCATCGGAACAGCGCGCGAAACATCGCCTGCGCGAGAGATGGCGCTACCAACGCCGCGGTGCCTCTGCTATCGCTGCCGCGACGCTAATCCTCCCGCCCATCGAGAGCCTGAGCGCCGATGATTTTCCAAAAAAACCCCGCCGACACGCCCGCTTCGGTTGGCGCCGCGGCGTTGCCGCTGCCCTGCGGCGTCATGCCGTTCCGGCCGGATTGGCCGAACATCATCATGATCGGCAGCTACCATCTGATCGCGCTGGCCGCGTTGCTGCCGATGTATTTCAGTTGGAACAATTTGCTGCTTGCCGTCGTGCTGGCGCAGATCACCGGCGTGCTCGGCATCAATCTGTGCTACCACCGGCTCTTGACGCATCGCGGCTTTCGCTGCCCGAAATGGCTCGAACATGCGTTCGTGGTGTTGGCGATCCTTTGCGTTCAGGACACGCCGGCGCGCTGGGTCGCGGTGCATCGCCGCCATCACGAGCATGCCGACGACCAGCCCGATCCGCACTCGCCGCTGGCGAACTTCTTCTGGGGCCACTGGGGCTGGCTGTTCGTCCGCCATCCGGAGCTTTGGCGTCTCGGCATCTATGAGCGCTACGCCAAGGATATCCTGCGCGATCCGTTCTATGCCGCGCTGGAGCGGGGCCAGATGCAGCTCAAGATCAACGCGCTGCAACTGCCGTTGTTCTTCGCCATCGGCCTGTCCGTGAGCCTGGCCCACGGCGACGACGTCGCCACCGCGCTGCACGCCGGCGTCAGCCTGATCCTGTTCGGCGCCTTCCTGCGCACAGTGATCGTCTGGCATCAGACCTGGGCGGTGAATTCATTCGCGCATGTCTGGGGCTATCGCAATTACGAAACCGACGAGAACAGCCGCAACAACCTGTTCGTCGGCATCATCGCCAATGGCGAGGGCTGGCACAACAACCACCACGCCGATCCGCGCGCGGCGCGGCACGGGCACCGCTGGTGGGAGATCGACACCACCTTTCTGATGGTCAAGGCGCTGATGAAGCTTGGGCTCGCCAAGGATGTCGTGCTACCGAGTGCGCATCTCACCAAGCCGGACCGGCAGGATCGCCTGCCCACGAGACACGGCAGCCATTCGCCCGCCGAATAGCGCGCCGTTCGCGGATCGTCCCGGCCGCAAATCGCAGGCATACCATGACGCAGACGCTTTCCCTGCTCAATCCCGACGATCTCGTCGCGATCGATATCCATACCCATGCCGAGGAGCCCTGCGGCTGCCATCCCGACGATGGCTATGACGATTTCCAGGCGCGGATGGCGGAATATTTCAAGTCGCCGAACAAATCGCCGCCGACGGTGCCGGAAACCGCCGCTTACTACCGCGCGAGGAATACCGCCGCGGTGATCTTCCCGGTCGACGCCGAACGCGAGACCGGCTTTCGCCGCTACGACAACGACGAAATGGTGGAACTGGCGCGGCAGAACTCCGACGTGCTGATTCCGTTCGCCTCGATCGATCCGTCCAAGGGCAAGCTCGGCGTCCGAGAGGCCCGCCGCATGATCAACGATTACGGCATCAAGGGCTTCAAATTCCATCCGACCATGCAAGGCTTCTATCCGAACGACCGGATGGCTTACGGCCTCTATGAGGCGATCGAGGAGGGCGGCGCGATCGCGCTGTTTCACACTGGACAGACCGGGGTCGGTTCCGGCATGCCGGGCGGCATGGGGATGCGGCTGAAATACTCCAACCCGATATATGTCGACGACGTCGCGGTGGATTTCCCCGACATGAAGATCATCCTCGCGCATCCGTCGTTCCCCTGGCAGGAAGAAGCGCTGGCGGTCGCGACCCACAAGCCGAACGTCTACATCGACCTCTCCGGCTGGTCGCCGAAATACTTCCCGCCGATCCTGGTGCGCTACATCAACGGCCTGCTGCAGGACAAGATGCTGTTCGGCTCGGACTGGCCGGTGATCACGCCGGACCGCTGGATGGCCGACTTCGCCAAGCTCGATATCCGCGACGAGGTGCGCCCGAAGGTGCTGAAGGCGAACGCGCGGAAGATACTGGGGATCTAAAGCACGATCCGGAAAAGCGGGTGGGCGCGATTGCTGCCATGCGTCGCGCTGGTCCGCGCCGGCTGTTCGTATCTGACATTGGGTTATTCTGCGGGTTATTCTGCCCAAACGAAAACGAGCAGGCCATTCAAGGTTTCCCCGAGTGGTCTGCTCGTTGAAGACTGGACCGCTTTTGGCTATCCGCGTCCGGCGCCATGTTGTGCACAGCGAGCGATCCGGTGTTTCTCCGTGGAAAAGAACCGCGCCGCACGCAAACCGTTCCAACAAAAATTCGCTTCGGTTTGATTTCGATCGCTGCGCGGCTCGTCGCAGTTCACAGCGGGCAGCTGCGATGAGTATCGAATCGGTACGCGGGTTTTTCGCTGAGAAGGCGCCGGATATCGTCGTGCTGGAATCGGCGACGGTGAGGTTTGCCGCGGCTGGCTGCGGCATGCCTCATGGCAACCGCGTTGTCGGCGGATCAACCACGCGCCAGCTGATCGCCGCAGCCGGCACAAAAAAGCCGCGTCATCCCGAAGGATGACGCGGCGATGGCCGTTCTGTTGCAAGGTGGACCTACCCCGAATGGTTACGCCGCGAGGCGCACTTCATTCATGCGAACGTTATCGTTTGCATTTAGGTTTTGACCCGATAACGGCGGTATCATGCCGGGCACAATTCAGAGTTTCTTCGCGACCATCGATCCTATTTCGCCCCCACCTCAGCAGCCGTTTCGATTCACCGTCACAATCGCATTTCGGCGAATTGCATGGCAAATCGGCTGCTCAGGTGGAGGCGCCGGGTACTGCCCCCGGGTCTGTCCGCAGTCCACTTCGAGTTTCAGCGCCATCGTCTTGCGACGAAGCTATAATAGGCGCTCTCCGCGCTGCGTTCCAGCACGAAATCGGTTTTTCGGGGGCATCGTCTCCGCGGCAAGTGTGAAGAGCGAACGAAAGCTGGCCACGCCGGAACCAAAAACCGGACCGATTGTTGCACCGCATCACAGGAGTGCATCATGTCCGCTTCAGTCAAAAACACCGATACCGCAACCACCCTGCCGCCGCGCGCCATCCCCATCGTCGCGCCGCCGCGGCCGTTGCCTGCGGGCGGCACCGACGGGCTGGAGAGCCCGCGCAGCACGCATTGCTGAGCGGTAAGGTCCCCTTCGCCAGGTGCCCGCTCCGCGTGGACGCGATCGCGCCGCTCAGTTCCGCAGGCCCGGCGCCTCCTGCCCGGTGCGGGCGACGTAGTCGGTGTAGCCGCCGCCATATTGCCGAATGCCGTCGGGCGTCAGCTCCAGCACCCGGTTCGACAGCGCGGCGAGGAAGTGCCGATCGTGGGAAACGAACAGCATGGTGCCTTCGTATTGCGAAAGCGCCGCGATCAGCATTTCCTTGGTTGCGATGTCGAGATGGTTGGTCGGCTCGTCGAGCACCAGAAAATTCGGCGGATCGAACAGCATCTTCGCCATCACCAGCCGCGCCTTCTCGCCTCCGGACAGCACCCGGCATCTCTTTTCGACGTCGTCGCCGGAGAAGCCGAAGCAACCGGCCAGCGCGCGCAACGAGCCCTGCCCGGCCTGCGGAAACCATTGCTCGAGCGACGCAAACACGGTGAGTTCGCCGTCGATCAGATCCATCGCGTGCTGCGCGAAATAGCCCATCTTGACGCTGCCGCCGATCGCCACGGTTCCGTCGTCCGGCGGCGTGGCGCCGGCTACAAGCTTCAAGAGCGTCGACTTGCCGGCGCCGTTGATTCCCATCACGCACCAGCGCTCGCGGCGACGCACCTGGAAGTCGAGGCCGTCGTAGATGCTGCGGTTGCCATAGCCCTTCTGCACGTTCCTGAGACTAACGACGTCCTCGCCCGAGCGTGGCGCGGGCAAAAAGTCGAACGCCACCGCCTGGCGGCGCTTCGGCGGCTCGACGCGCTCGATCTTGTCGAGCTTCTTCACCCGGCTCTGCACCTGGGCGGCATGCGAGGCGCGCGCCTTGAAGCGCTCGATGAACTTGATCTCCTTGGCCAGCATCGCCTGCTGGCGTTCGAACTGCGCCTGCTGCTGCTTTTCGGCGAGCGCGCGCTGTCGCTCGTAGAACTCGTAATCGCCGGAATAGGTGGTCAGCGAGCCGCCGTCGATCTCGACGATCTTGTCGACGATGCGGTTCATGAACTCGCGGTCGTGCGAGGTCATGAACAGGGCGCCTTCGTAGGATTTCAGGAACTGCTCGAGCCAGATCAGGCTCTCGAGGTCGAGATGGTTGCTCGGCTCGTCGAGCAGCATCGCGTCCGGCCGCATCAGCAGGATGCGCGCCAGCGCCACGCGCATCTTCCAGCCGCCGGACAGCGCGCCGACGTCGCCGTCCATCATCTCCCCGGTGAAGCTCAGACCGCTGAGCACCTCGCGGGCGCGGCCTTCCAGCGCGTAGCCGTCGAGCTCCTCGAAGCGATGCTGGACTTCGCCGTAACGGGCGATGATGTCGTCCATCTCATCGGCGCGGTCGGGATCGGCCATCGCCGCCTCCAGCGCCCGCAGTTCGGCCGCGACCTCGCTGACCGGACCGGCGCCGTCCATCACCTCGGCGACCGCGCTGCGGCCCGCCATCTCGCCGACATCCTGGCTGAAATAACCGATGGTGATGCCGCGATCGCCCACGATTTGGCCCTCGTCCGGCAATTCGCGGCCGGTGACCATGCGGAACAGCGTGGTCTTGCCGGCGCCGTTCGGCCCGACCAGGCCGACCTTCTCGCCCTTCATCATCGTGGCGGAGGCCTCGATGAACAGGATCTGATGGCCGTTCTGCTTGCTGATGTTGTCGAGACGGATCATGGGAGCCGGGCGGTCGCGGAAATTGCCACGCTGCCCAATAGCCCAGCCGCGCGCGAAACAAAAGCGCGCGCGATCAGGCGGCGCCCTTGCCGAACGCCAGCACGTGCAGCCCCAATCGGCGGCGCACGATCCAGAACAGCAGCACGGTCTCGAACACCAGCGCCGCGGAGGTCGATGCCGCGGCGCCGTGGCCGCCGTAGCGCGGCACCAGCACGAGGCACAGCGCGATGTTCAGCGCGAACGACAGCGCGTAGGCCAGCGCGCAGACCCTCTGATGGCCGAGCATGTTCAACAACCGCTCCACCGGACCGATCGCGGAGCGCACCACGAGGCCGATCGCGGCGATGAACATGATGTCGTAGCCGCCAACGAATTGCGGCCCGAACAGCCACAGCAGCGGTTCGCCGAGCAGCAGCAACGCCGCGGTCGCGGCCAATGACGGCCAGAACGTCCAGGCGATGGCATGGGTGACGTAGGCCGCGAGCCGCGCATCGTCGCCTGCGGCATGATATTCGGCAAAGCGATGCGCGGTAGTCGCCGACATCGCGTAGTGAATGAACGACACCAGCGCCAGCGTCTTCACCACCGCGTAGTAGATGCCGACCTCCTGCGCGGATCGAAACTGCTGCAGCATCAGGATGTCGCTGTAGGACAGCAGGAGGTAGAAGCCTTCGACCAGCAGGATCGGCAGCGAGGTCGCAAGCCAGCCGCGGAAATCGTAGGCGTTGGGGCCCGCCTCGACCTGGCCGCGCAGCCGGTGATTCAGCGC
>CAXUBE010000083.1:0-9813 GCA_964249215.1 uncultured Rhodopseudomonas sp.
TAGAGCTTGAAGTGGTGGATCAGCGCCTCCATCGAGCGCTTCATCTCGCCGCGGCGCGGCGGCACGATCTTGTGGTCGTCGGCCGACACGCGGCCCTGCGCTTCGGGCTCACGCAGCTTGGCGATGCACTGCTTCATGATGCGCACCGACTGCCGCATCTCCTCGACCCGCAGGCAGTAGCGGTCGTAGCAGTCGCCGTTCCTGCCGATCGGCACGTCGAAATCCATCTCGGCGTAGCACTCGTAGGGCTGCGCCTTGCGCAGGTCCCACGCCGCACCGGAGCCGCGCACCATCACGCCGGAGAATCCCCACTCCCACGCCTGCGCCAGCGTCACCACGCCGATATCGACGTTGCGCTGCTTGAAGATGCGGTTGCCGGTGAGCAGCGTTTCGAGATCGTCGACAACCTTGATGAACGGATCGCACCACGCCTCGATGTCGTCGATCAGCCTGGGCGGCAGGTCCTGATGCACGCCGCCGATCCGGAAATACGCCGCGTGCATCCGGCTGCCGGAGGCGCGCTCGTAGAACACCATCAGCTTTTCGCGCTCTTCGAACCCCCACAGCGGCGGCGTCAGCGCGCCGACATCCATCGCCTGCGTGGTGACGTTGAGCAGATGCGACAGGATGCGGCCGATTTCGCAATACAGCACGCGGATGAGCTGCGCGCGGCGCGGCACTTCGATGCCGAGCAGCTTTTCCGCGGCGAGGCAGAACGCGTGCTCCTGATTCATCGGCGCGACGTAATCGAGCCGGTCGAAATAAGGAATCGCCTGCAGATAGGTCTTGTGCTCGATCAGCTTCTCGGTGCCGCGATGCAGGAGGCCGATATGCGGATCGACCCGCTCGACCACTTCGCCGTCAAGCTCCAGCACCAGCCGCAGCACGCCATGCGCGGCCGGATGCTGCGGGCCGAAATTGATGGTGAAGTTGCGGAGCGCAGGGGCTTCGTTCATGGCGATTGCCGGTGGACGTTAGGCGAATAGCGAATAGCGAATGGATTCATTTCACTGCGTTGTCCTGCAACTTGCGGATCAAAGTGCGCATCATTTTGCCTAAACTCTCGCAACGCGCGAGCACAGGATTCATTTCCGATATGACCAGAACGCCTACGCGTTCTGAAAGAATCAGATGCGTTTCGAGTTCTTTCAATGATCCCTGAGCGATCCGTAAATGCTGAATGAAATTGCCTGTATGCTCGCGTCCATGCCCTTCCGCAATATTGGCTGGAATCGAAGAAGCCGCGCGTCTGATCTGAGATGTGAGACCAAACAGTTCGTCGCGCGGAAACGGTCGCGTCAATCGATAGCAAGACTCTGCCAAGGTCATGGCGTCCTGCCACACCCGTAGGTCTCGATACGATTTGATCGCTGGTTCGCCCAATCTTCATCCCTATTCGCCACTCGCCATTCGCTATTCGCCACTTCTTTTCTCGTCGCCCGGCAGCATCGGATAGTCCGCGCCTTCCCATGGCGAGAGGAAATCGAACTTGCGGAATTCCTGATTGAGCCGAACCGGCTCGTAGACCACGCGCTTCTCGTCGTCGCTGTAGCGCACCTCGACAAAGCCGGTGAGCGGAAAGTCCTTGCGCAGCGGATGGCCGTCGAAGCCGTAATCGGTCAACAGCCGCCGCATGTCGGGATGGCCGGTGAACATCACGCCGTACAGGTCGTAGCATTCGCGCTCGAACCAGTCGGCGCCGGGAAACACCCCGATGACCGAGGGCACCTGGGTGGTTTCGCCGGCCTCGGCGCGCAGCCGGATGCGCGCGTTGAGCGTCGGCGACAAGAGATGATAGACCACGTCGAAGCGCTTCTCGCGGCCGGGATAATCCACCGCGGTGACGTCGGTGAAGCTGACGAAGCGGCAGGCGGGATCGTCGCGCAGGAAGGTCACGACCTCGACGAGGCGCGAGACTTCGACCGCCAGCGTCAATTCACCGAACGCAATCGACGAGCCGGTCACTGCGGCCGGCAATGCGGTTTTGATCGTGTCTCCGAGTTGATTCAAATCGATCAAGAGCGGCCCTCGAATGCACGCAACTTGTCTTCCAACTTTTTAATACGATCGCCGTACTTCTCGAGTTTCTCGATCCGCTCCTCGAATTCGCCAGTCAGAAGACGACCTAATAGTGTGTCGCCGGCCAGAGCATGCCTGAAAGTCGTGTGAGCCTTGTCGTTATCGTCAAAACGCTCGTCCATATGACTGCGTAGACCATCAACTTGCGTATTCAAGGATTTAATTTCAGCCCGAATTTCGCGCAGCATCGGGACGATCATATCTTCCGGTTCAGCCATGCGAGCCTCTTACCCTCAGCGCTCGATCGTGCCGGTGCGGCGGATTTTCTTCTGCAAAAGCAGCACGCCATAGAGCAGCGCCTCGGCGGTCGGCGGGCAGCCCGGCACGTAGATGTCGATCGGCACGATGCGGTCGCAGCCGCGCACCACCGCGTAGGAATAATGGTAATAGCCGCCGCCATTGGCGCAGGAGCCCATCGAGATGACGTAGCGCGGCTCCGGCATCTGGTCGTAGACCTTGCGCAGCGCCGGCGCCATCTTGTTGGTCAGCGTGCCCGCGACGATCATCACGTCGGACTGCCGCGGAGACGCGCGCGGCGCGAAGCCGAAGCGCTCGGCGTCGTAGCGCGGCATCGACATCTGCATCATCTCGACCGCGCAGCAGGCGAGCCCGAACGTCATCCACATCAGCGAGCCGGTGCGCGCCCAGGTGATCAGATCGTCGGTGGCGGCGACAAAGAAACCCTTGTCGGACAGCTCGTTGTTGACTTCGACAAAATACGGATCGTCGGCGCCGACCGGCCTGCCGGTGCCGGGATCGAGGATTCCGCTGGCCGCGCGCGAGACCATCGGCTGGATCGAGGTCGACACCGGGCTCAATCCCATTCCAGCGCGCCCTTTTTCCACTCATAGGCAAAACCGACGGTCAGGACGCCGAGGAACGCCATCATCGACCAGAACCCCGTCGCGCCGAGCTTGCCGAATGCCACCGCCCAGGGAAACAGGAACGCGACTTCGAGGTCGAAGATGATGAACAGGATCGCGACCAGATAGAACCGCACGTCGAATTTCATGCGGGCATCGCCGAAAGCATCGAATCCGCATTCATAAGCCGAGAGCTTTTCCGGATCGGGCTGCTGAAACGCCACCACGAACGGCGCGATCAGCATCACCAAGCTCAGGGCCGCCGCGACCGCGACGAACACCACGATGGGGAGATAATTCGGCAAAATACTGGTCATCGCCGATCCTGCGCTGCACCGTTACGATGTGCAGATGGGCCTCAATTTTGAATCATTCAAGGCTTTAGCGCAGTGCGGCATTCGGTGCAAGGCGAGCCAAATCAACCCGAATTCGGCGCACGCCGACGACGCAAATGCAGCCGCCGCGCGGCTGGAACGCGATCCGGAATCGCGGTTCGACGCTTTATCGCACCCGCTCGACTGCGGCCTTCTGCAGCACCACCATCTCGCGGTGGACGTGCATCACGTCGAGACGGCGGGCGCGGGTCGGCCGCGTCCTCACCGTCGGCCGGATGCGGTCGCTCGCGACCTCGTCGACCAGCGACTTGATGAAGCCCACCATGCCGGAGTGATGGCTCAGCACCGCGCCGGTCTGCGTGATGCGCGGCTCTTCGAACAGGCCGCCGTCCGGCCAGTCGGTCCAGTAGCCGGTGGTCCAGTCCTCGATGATATAAAGGCCGCCGGGCTTGAGCTGCGGAAACAGGATGCTGTACGCGGCGAGGCTGGCGGCGCCGAAATGCGACGCGTCGTCGATCACGATGTCGAGCCCTTGCGGCGCATGCGCGCGGCAGATTTCCGCAAGCGCGTCGGCATCGGTCTGGTCTGCCACCGCGAACGCGATATTGGACCAGGCGGAAAAATCGGTGCGGTGATCCTCGAGGTCGACGCCGACGACCGTGCCGGCGCCGAAATACGACGCGAAAACCTTCAGCGACTCGCCGGCATGCACGCCGAGCTCCAGCAGCGTGACGGGTTCCTCCGCCATCGCGCGGAAATAATGGTCGTAAAGGTCATACAGCGCGCCGCCCGGCGGCTTGGTCGAGGGGTTGCCGCCGTCCGAATAACGCCGGGACAGATCGCGCAGCGACAACGCCGTCATGACAACCGCCGGACCGGAAATGGAAAAGAAACCCGCGGGTTGCGCAAGTGATTGATCCGGGATCAAAAACTGGCGCGAGAGACGGGACTCGAACCCGCGACCTCTGCCGTGACAGGGCAGCGCTCTAACCAACTGAGCTACTCCCGCGTGGATCGCGACATCCCGCAGTCAAGCTGGACATAAAGGGGCCACCTAGCCAAGTCAAGGCGATTGCGAACGCCTTTGGCCGCAGTCCTTTCGCGCGTACCGATGCAAATAATGCCCTATTTATAGGGAAAACAACGTAGTCAGCGCCACCCCGAATCGCTTAAGGCCTGATACGGCTGAGTTACTCGCGCATTCAAAACAATCAGGAGGCCAGACATGGCGAAGAAAGCCGCTGCCAAGACAGCAACACCGACCACGGTGACCTTGAAGCACCTCGCAGCAGCGCTCGCCGAGGATCACGAACTGTCCAAGAAGCAGGCCGAAACCATTCTCGGCGACATGGTCGGCCGGATCACCAAGCATCTGAAAAAGGGCGAGCGCATCCGCATCGTCGGCCTCGGCATCCTGCAGGTGCGCAAGCGCGCCGCGCGCATGGGCCGCAACCCCGCCACCGGCGAAGCCATCCAGATCAAGGCGAGCAAAAAAGTAGCGTTCCGCGCCGCCAAGGAACTGAAGGAAGCCGTCTAGGTTTCGCTTCGATCCTCTTGCGCCATTCCGGCCGGCCGCCCGCGGTCATTCCGGAATGGCGGGTAGCGCCCCCGGTGACGGCTGTGATGATGGCGATCCGTTTCACCCACAGCGTCACCGAGCGTTTTCTTCGATACGTCGTGATCGACACGCAGTCCGATCCGGCTTCCCCGACCTGCCCCTCGTCCGACAAACAGAAGGACCTCGGCGCCCTACTCGCGCGGGAATTGCGCGACATCGGGCTTGCCGACGCGCATCTCGACGCCCACGGCTACGTCTACGCGACGATCCCGGCGACCTGCGACAAGCCGGTGCCGGTGATCTGCTTCTGCGCGCATATGGATACGTCGCCGGATTGCCCGGGCGCCGGCGTCAAGCCGCAGATCGTGCGTAACTACCGCGGCGGCGACATCACGCTGCCGGCCGATCCGGCACAGATCATCCGCGCCGCCGAACATCCCGCGCTTGCCGACCAGATCGGCAACGACATCATCACCGCCGACGGCACCACGCTGCTGGGCGCCGACAACAAGGCAGGCGTCGCCGAGATCGTCGATGCCGCGGATTTCCTGATGAGGAATCCGCAGATCAGACACGGCGCGATCCGCATCCTGTTCACACCGGACGAGGAGATCGGCCGCGGCGTCGACAAGGTCGATCTCGTCAAGCTCGGTGCCACGTTCGCCTACACCATCGACGGCGAGACCGCCGGCCATATCGAGGACGAGACGTTCTCGGCCGACGGCGCCGTGATCGCCATCGACGGCGTCAGCGCCCATCCGGGTTTCGCAAAAGGCAAGATCGAGCACGCCATCAAGATCGCATCCGCGATCGTTGCGAGGCTGCCGAAGGATTGCGCGCCGGAGACCACCGAAGGCCGCGAGGGTTTCCTGCATCCGGTCGGCATCGGGGGCGCGCTGGAGAAAGCGACGCTGACCCTGATCGTGCGCGACTTCACCGAAGCTGGATTGCGGCAGAAGGAAGCGCTGCTGCAATCGATCGTCGACGGGGTGATGAAAGCCTACCCGCGCTCGACCGCGCGGCTCGAGATCAAGCCGCAGTACCGCAACATGAAAGAGGTGATCGACCGGCATCCCGAACTGGTCGCGCATGCGCGCGAAGCGATCCGCCGCGCCGGCCTCGTGCCGGTCACCACCAGCATCCGCGGCGGCACCGACGGGTCGCGGCTCTCTGCGATGGGGTTGCCCTGCCCCAACATCTTCGCCGGCGAGCACGCGTTTCACTCGCGGCTCGAATGGGTCAGCGTGCAGGACATGGAAGCGGCGGTCCGCACCATCGTGCATCTGGCGACGATCTGGGAGGAGCAGGCCTGACGCGCTTTGACAGCGGGCGTGCACATCGGCAGCGGCTGCGCGTCGACATAGATCGCGCCGGTAGGCGGTGACGGGATCGAACCGCCGACCTGTCCCGTGTAAAGGGAATGCTCTACCGCTGAGCTAACCGCCCTCGCCGCCTGCTTAGCGCCGCGCCACGACCGCGGCAAGGTGTGTCGCGCGGTCGCGGGCGGCGGCTGCGTCGTTGCGGGGAGCCGACGGGTCGCGCGAACGCTCGCCCGATGACGGGCGCGGGACCGCAATCCGAGCAGTGACAGATCGACACCCGCATCGGGTCGATCGTGGCGCGGTAGTTGATCAGCCCGCAGTGGCATTGCCCGTCGATATTCATCGGCACGCTCGCGATCGTGTTTCCCGTTCATCGTACCGCACAAAATGGCCCCGAAGGGCGCCTCGATGCAGTATCGGGGATCACCGCTGCGCGCCACCTGGTCGCGCGCATGGCCGGCGCTGCCGACTGAGCTGTCGCCCGGTCGGCTCGACCGCCTGGAATCCGGTTTAATTGGAAGATCGGCGATTCGTATTCGTCACCACCTGCCGTCACAACCCAAGTTTTTTGATAGTTCGCCAGCCGCCCCGCAAGCAGCAGAACATTAACTTTTTTAATAACAGATTGTTTCCATCTTCGGTTGCAAATCGGGCGGTTCTATCCTAACTCTTTCGCTTTGCGATTGAGAGTTTCAAGGATGTCAAAATTCATATGTCCTCATTGGCGCGACGGAGAGATTTGTAAGCCTGTATTTGTCGTCCATTGGTTCTGGCGATTGGGGCTGGCGTTGGCAGGCATATCGATCGTGATGGCCAATCCGGTTTTGACTTGCATCAAAGCTTACAGCAGCAGCCCGCCTGCCGCTCCCATCGCGATCGTGGTTTTTTCCTGGGCCGCCGTGTTGGCCGCCGGCGCGATCGCGAGCGTCATTATTACTTTGTACCATGAAAAGGACATTTGGGGCACCGTCGTCTCATCTCTCGGCACGCCAAGCGTGTTCACTGCCTTCGTCACCCTGCCGCACCTCATTTGAGAAACAGACATGAAAACAATCGTCGCAGCTTTCCTTCTGCCGGTGTTTTGCAGCGTTGCCTGCGCTGAAGATAACGCGAAGCATGAGGCGCCCGCCGCAACGGGCAGTCCCGGATCGGCGGCACTCAATTCGGTAGTGGAACCAGGAAAGTACAAACCCCTGACTTTCTGGTACCGGCTCAAATTAGGAAGCGCTTACTACGCGGATCCGACATCGGCCCAGAATGTCGATCTGGCCTATCAATACGATCTTTCGAACTTCGCGAAGGAGGATTCGTACGACACGGTTCTCAATCTCGTCAAAAACGGAGACGTCACTCTTGCAATCGTCAGCGGGCACGACCTCGACGTCGATCCAGCCGCCGCCGCAAGCGCAAGCTACGAACTGAACACGCCCGAGAAATTCAAGAGTGCGGTCAATTCCGGAAAGATCAAGCTGCTGTCGAGCGATCATGTCCTGCTCGGACACGTCGCCTCCGGAACCTTTGTCAAGGCGCCGGCTCAATAGGCCTGTCTTATCGCGACAAAGAACCAGGCGTCCGAACTCGGCTCGGTCGCAGTGACGTGAAAACGGCGCTCCGAGGGGCGCCGCATTGTTTGTCAAACCGATCGGCTCAGTCCGAAGCGCGCAAGCTCAATGCGCCGTCAGGCCGCCGGCGGCCTCGTCGGTCGCGTCAGGCTTGACCGGAAGCTTGCTGTCTTCCTCCCATTCGATCGCCACCGGCGCCCGCACCAGCGCGTTGGCGATCACCTCGTCCATCCGCGCGACCGGAATGATGTTCAATCCGCCCTTGATCGCGTCCGATATTTCGGTGAGGTCCTTGGCGTTGTCCTCGGGGATCAGCACCGTCTTGATGCCGCCGCGCGCGGCCGCCAGCAACTTCTCCTTCAGTCCGCCGATCGGCAGCACCCGGCCCCGCAGCGTGATCTCGCCGGTCATGGCGATGTCGCGCCGGATCGGAATGCCGGTCAGCACCGAGACGATGGTGGTGGCCATCGCCACGCCCGCCGAGGGTCCGTCCTTCGGGGTCGCGCCCTCCGGCACGTGGACGTGGATGTCGCGCCGCTCGAACAGCGGGGGCTCGATGCCGAAGGTGATCGCCCGCGAGCGGACGTAGGACGCCGCCGCCGAGATCGATTCTTTCATCACGTCGCGCAGATTGCCGGTGACCGTCATGCGGCCCTTGCCGGGCATCATCACGCTCTCGATCGTCAGCAGCTCGCCGCCGACGTCGGTCCATGCCAGTCCGGTGACGACGCCGACCTGGTCGTCCAGCTCGATCTCGCCGTAGCGGTATTTCGGCACGCCGAGGAATTCCTCGAGCGACTTTTCCGTCACCTTCACCGAGCGCTTCTTGGAGAGCATCAGCTCCTTGACCGCCTTGCGGGCGAGCGTCGAGAGCTCCCGTTCGAGGTTGCGCACGCCCGCTTCGCGGGTGTAGCGGCGGATCATCAGCAGCAGCGCGTCTTCGTCGATCGACCATTCGTTGGAGTTGAGGCCATGCTTGGTCAGCGCGTTCGGGATCAGGTGCTTGCGCGCGATCTCGACCTTCTCGTTCTCGGTGTAGCCCGCGATCCGGATGATCTCCATGCGGTCCATCAGCGGGCCGGGAATATTCAGCGTATTCGCGGTGGTGATGAACATCACGTTGGACAGATCGTAGTCCACTTCGAGATAGTGATCGGCGAAGGTGCCGTTCTGCTCGGGATCGAGCACCTCGAGCAGCGCCGATGATGGATCGCCGCGGAAATCGGCGCCCATCTTGTCGATCTCGTCCAGCAGGAACAGCGGGTTCGAGGTCTTCGCCTTGCGCATCGACTGGATGATCTTGCCGGGCATCGAGCCGATATAGGTGCGACGATGGCCGCGGATTTCGGCCTCGTCGCGCACGCCGCCGAGCGACACGCGCACGAATTCGCGGCCCGTCGCCTTGGCGATCGACTTGCCGAGCGACGTCTTGCCGACGCCGGGCGGCCCGACCAGGCACAGGATCGGTCCGGTCAGCTTGTTGGCGCGGCTCTGCACCGCCAGATACTCGACGATGCGGTCCTTGACCTTCTCCAGTCCGTAGTGATCCTCGTCGAGCACGGCCTGCGCCGCGGCGAGGTCCTTCTTGACCTTCGATTTCTTGTTCCACGGGATCGACAGCAGCCAGTCGAGATAGTTGCGCACCACCGTCGCCTCGGCGGACATCGGCGACATCTGCCGCAGCTTCTTCAGCTCGTGCTGGGCCTTGTCGCGCGCCTCCTTCGACAGCTTGGTCTTGGCGATCTTCTCTTCCAGATCGGCGAGCTCGTCGCGGCCCTCGTCGTCGCCGAGTTCCTTCTGGATCGCCTTCATCTGCTCGTTGAGGTAATACTCGCGCTGCGTCTTTTCCATCTGGCGCTTGACGCGCGAGCGGATCCGCTTCTCGACCTGCAGCACCGAGATTTCGCTCTCCATCAGCCCCAGCACCTTCTCCAGGCGCGAGGTGACCGACAGCGTCTCGAGGATGCCCTGGCGATCGGAAATCTTCACCGCCAGATGCGACGCAACGGTGTCGCCGAGCTTGGCGAAGTCGGTGATCGCCTGCACCACGCCGACGACTTCTGCGGAGATCTTCTTGTTGAGCTTCACATAGCT
>CAXUBE010000084.1:0-9806 GCA_964249215.1 uncultured Rhodopseudomonas sp.
CACGAGCACCGTTTCTCCCGGTGCGATCCGCCCGCGATCGACCAGGGCATAATGCGCGGTGCCGTATGTGAAGATCAGCGCGGCGGCGTCTTCGAACGGCATCGCGGGGTCGACGGCGATGCAGCGATCTTCCGGAACGATCACTTGTTCCGCCATGCCGCCCCATCCGAGCCTTGCGATCACGTGCTGGCCCGGCCGCAAGCGCGTGACGGACGCGCCGACGCGCTCAACGACGCCGGAGATTTCCGAGCCGGGCGAAAACGGACGCGGCGGGCGGATCTGGTATTTGTCGCGAATGAGCAGGCCGTCGGGAAAATTGACGCCGCAGGCGCGCACGGAAATCAGCACGTCGGCCGGACCCGGCTCGGGCGCAGCCACGTCCCTGATCACGAGGGACTCCGGGCCGCCGGTTGTCAGACTGAGAACGGCTTTCACGACGACGCGTTCGCTCCCCAGGTTCGCCGATTTGCGGCGATCCGATGCCACGATTATTTCCGCACGACGCGCACGGGCAACGAACTGAGCGCGCGCAAGCCGCTGCTGTCGCGATAGACCGGCGCGCCGGCGATCTCGATCGAAGCCGCGGCCGAGGCGAGCGCGGACAGCACCGCTTCGCCCTCGAGCCGCGCGACCATCTGGCCGACGCAGCCATGGATGCCGGTCCCGAACCCGATATGACCGGCGACGCGGCGGGTGATGTCGAGCCGGTCGGGACGCTCCCACCGGCTCTCGTCCCGATTGGCCGAAGCAAGCAGCAGCAGCACCTTCTCGTGCTTGTCGATCCGGATTCCGGCGATGCTGGTTTCATGCGCGGTCGTCCGGAAAACATAAGGCGCGGAGGAGTCGAACCGCAGGGTTTCGTCGAATGCGACGCGGGCCAGCGACGGATCGGCCGCGAGAATCGCCCATTGATCGGGATGGCGGGCGAGATTGTACAGCGCCATGCCGAGCCCGCTGATCGTCGTGTCCAGGCCCGCCGACAGGAACGAGCGGACGAGCAGGGGGGCTTCCTCCTGCGTGATCTCGCCGGCATCGGCCGCTTCATAGACCTGCGCGCCGAAGCTCCCCGCCGCCAGCGAGTCGCGCCGGCATTTGGCGGTCACCCAGGGCAGCACGGTCGGCGCGTGCGTCATCAGGTTGCGAAAGTAGTCGTTTTCCGGGCCCATTCCGGCGAACACCATGGCGCCGTAGGTCAGAAGGTTTTCGCGGCCCTCGCTATCGATGCCGAGCGCGTCGGGAAACACGCTCAGAGGAAAGACTTCGGCAAGGTCCCTGACCGCGTCGAAGGAGCCTCTCGCGACGAGGCCGTCGACCAGCGCGACCGCCTTGGCCTTGAATGCGTCCTCGAGCAGCCGCATCGCGCCCGGCGACATGATCTTCGCCAGCACCTTCCTGGTGCGCGTATGCATCGGCGGATCGACCTCGAGAATGATGCTCGGCGGCCGCCAGGGCTTTTCCTTGAAGTAGTTCGCGATGCCGGCGCCGCCGGCGTTACTGAAATGAACGTGGTCGGCGAAGATCGTCTTGATCTCGGCGTAGCGCGGGACCGCCCAGATGCCGTATTTGCGAAGGCGGACTGCGGGCCCCGCGGCGCGGAGCGCGGCATAGGCCGGATAGGGATCGACGCGGGTCTTCCAATCGAACGGGTCGAAATCGCTGCGGACATGATCGAGGGCCAGCGCCGCCATCTGCTCCTCCCATCGTTTTATCTTGTTAATTGACCATAGTCATTTAAAGTCGGGATGGCAACCCGTTTGTGGCTCGCGCGGGACGCCGGCCAGGACGGCCCGGAGATTTGGATGTCGATCGTCCAGGAATCAGGAAAGCCGGCGCCGCGGCGCTTTCAGCGGCGCGCGCGCCAGGAGGCGGACAAGAACGCGCTGCGCGTGCGCATCCTCGAGACCGCGCGCAAGCAGTTCGCGGCGGGATCGCTCGAGACGGTATCGATCCAGAAGATCGCCGACGCGCTCGGCTACTCGAAGGGCACGGTCCTCAAATATTTCCCGACGAAGATCCTGCTGCTGCTGGCGATCAAGCAGCAAAATCTCGAGGAAGTATCCGACCGGCTCGAACGTATCTCGGCCCGCAATGCGGACGGCGAGGCGCGGCTGCGGAAAGTCATGGAGGCGTACATCGACTATTGGGTCGATAATCCCGATCACTTCCGCTCGCTGTACTCGATGGCCGGGACCATCGAAGACCGGCGGTTTCCGGATGGCGTGTATTTCGGCCAGACCGAAATCGCGCAGCGCTGTTTCAAGATGTTCGTGGCGTTGATCGAGGAGTTTCTGGCCGAGAAGGGCGCGGCACCCTCGCCGGCACTGGCGCAGCGCCTCGCGACCGGCATCCTGTCCGCCGCGCACGGCGTGATCTCCCTGCCGTTGGGGACGCCCACCATGAAGTGGCAGGACGTTCGCGCGACCGGGCGGCTGGTCGTCGGCAGCCTGATCGACGCCTGGATGATGAAGCTCGGCGCGGCGCGCCGGCGCGAGGCCTGGCCCAGAATTTCCATCGGCACGTTTTCGTGAGAGGGCACATGGACGATATCGGAACGAAATGGGTGGCGGGGTGGAGCTCCAGGGACTCGGACGCCTTCGCGAAGCTCTACGCGCCGGACGGGGAGTATGTCGATCACGCATTCTGTCTGTGCAGAAGCGGCCGCGCGGCTGTCCGAAAACATCATGAACTCTGGTGGAAGGCGGTGCCGGATTTCGTCATGACGCTCGAACGAACCCTGGTCTCTGATCGTTCCATTATCGTTCAAGTGGTCGGCGAAGGGACGTTTTCCGGCGAAGACCTCGGCGGCGGGAAGATGAAGGCGACGGGCAAGCGGTTCAGCGGGCGACTGGTCGCAATTCTCGATATCGATGAGTTTGACCGGATCGCGACGTCTACCGAGTATTATGACAAATCGATCATGCCGGGAGGGTCGGTCGCGGGGCCGGGATCGACCTGAACTGTTCGACGAACCGGAACCGAACGATGCGGCGAACGTTCGATCGCCGTGGAAATCAATCGACATCGTCCGCCCTGGTGACCGACATGCAGAACATGAGCGCGGCGTGGCTCTACCCGCTGATCCTGATCTGCGGCGCGTTGCAGGCCTGGGGGCCGCCGATGAACAACGCGCTCAGCGATGCCATGGAAAATCCGTGGCTTGCGAGCCTCATCTCGTTTCTGCCGATCATCGCCTTTCTCGGCGTGTTGCTGATGTGCATGCCGTATCCCTTGCCGACCGGGAAGGGACTGGCCGCGATGCCTTGGTGGGCGCCGCTCGGCGGGTTGATCGGTTCGTTCGCGGTGATCGCCGGGCTGCTGTTCGTCGGGAAGGTCGGCGCGGGCATCTTCGGCGGTCTCACGATCACCGCGAACCTTCTGATGTCGCTGCTGATCGACAAATACGGCTGGTTCGGCATGGACACGCATGAACTCAGCGTCGGCCGCATCATCGGCGCGGTCATGATGGTGGCCGGTATCGCCCTGATTTCCAGATTCTGACGCCGGCCGGCAGCGCGACGTGGCAGACCAACCGACCAGTGCCGCGCGACGGGCGATCCTGCCGCTGCTGTCGCTGAATTTCTTCATGGCCGACATGCAGGCCGGGATCGGTCCGTTTCTCGGCGTGTTTCTGCTGGCTCACGGCTGGCAGAGCGGTCTCATAGGGACGGTCATGACCGTCGGCGGCGTCGCCGGCATGCTGATGACGACCCCGGCAGGGGCGCTGGTCGACGCAACCAGACGCAAGAAGCTCTACGTGATCGTCCCCGGTATCTGCACGGTGATCGCGTCGGGCATCGTGCTGTTGTCGCAGGAATTCTGGCTGGTGTCGTTCTCGCAGGTCGCAACCGCCATCGCCGGCGCGGCGATCGGTCCGGCGGTATCGGGAATCACGCTTGGGATCGTGCGGCAGGCCGGCTTCAACCGCCAGAACGGGCACAATCAGGCGATGAACCACGCCGGCAATGTGGCGGGCGCCGCGCTCTCGGGCTATCTCGGCTGGCGGTTCGGCTTTCACGCGGTGTTCTGGCTGGCGGCCTTGTTCGGCGTGCTCTCGATCGCGTCGGTGCTGGTCATTCCGCGCGACGCCATCGATGACGACGCGGCGCGCGGTTTGAAGGCCGGCGACGAGGGAGATGCGCGGATCGGCGGGCTGAAGGTGCTGCTCGAATGCCGGCCGCTGCTGATCCTCGCCGCCGCGCTGGCGCTCTTTCATCTCGGTAACGGCGCCATGCTGCCGCTTTACGGGCTGGCCGTCGTCGCGCAGCAACAGGGCGACGCCGCCAGCTTCGTCGCGATCACCATCGTCGTCGCGCAGGGGGTGATGATCCTGGTGTCGCTGGTCGCGATGCGGCTTGCGGAAAAGCAAGGCTACTGGCTGGTGATGCTGATCTCGTTTCTCGCGCTGCCGGTCCGCGGCGTGATCGCGGCTCACGTGATGAACCGCTGGGGCGTCTATCCGGTGCAGGTGCTGGACGGCATCGGCGCCGGGCTGCAAAGCGTCGCCGTGCCCGGTCTGGTCGCGCGTATCCTGAACGGCACCGGCCGCGTCAATGCCGGGCAGGGCGCGGTGATGACCGTGCAGGGCCTCGGCGCGTCGCTGAGCCCCGCCATCGGCGGCTGGATCGCCCAGACATTCGGCTACGCTCCGATGTTCCTCGTGCTCGGCGGTTTCGCGGTCGGTTCGATTGCGCTGTGGATCGGCTTCGCAGCGGTGCTCAAGCCGGCCTGCGCGCGTCCGCCTGATGACGCCGGCACCGACAACGGCCTGGTGCCGGCCATGGCGCCCGCGTCGTGATCATGGCGGAGACGACCATTCGTCTCGCGACCCTGGCGATCGCGGGCGCCGCCACGCTCGGCGTCATCCTACGGCCGTTCGATTGGCCCGAATATGTCTGGGCCGTCGCCGGCGCCGCGCTGCTGGTGCTGCTGCGGCTGCTGCCATGGGCCGACGCATGGGCCGCGGCCGGAAAAGGCACCGACGTCTATCTGTTCCTGATCGGCATGATGCTGCTCGCCGAAGTCGCGCGGCAGCAGCGGCTGTTCGACTGGCTCGCGGCGCAAGCCGTGATCCGCGCGAAAAACTCCGCGCGACGGCTGTTTCTCATCGTCTACGTCGTCGGCAGCATCGTCACGGTCTTCCTGTCCAACGACGCGACCGCGGTGGTGCTGACGCCGGCGGTCTACGCCGCCACGCGGGCCGCGAAGGTCGAACCGCTGCCGTATCTGTACATCTGCGCGTTCATCGCCAACGCGGCCAGCTTCGTGCTGCCGATTTCCAATCCGGCGAATCTCGTGCTGTTCGGCGACAAGATGCCGCCGCTGCTGCATTGGCTGCGGCTGTTCGCGCTGCCGTCGCTGGCCGCCGTCGTCGCGACCTATCTCGCGCTGCGGTTCACCCAGCGCCGCCGACTGACCGGCAGGGTCGCGTCGATCGAGACCTACGAGCCGCTGTCGCCGGGCGGCAAGCTAGCGGCCGCGGGCATTGCATGCACGGCGCTCGTGCTGCTCGGCGCTTCCGCGTTCGGCGCCGACCTCGGGCTGCCGACCCTGGTCGCCGGCGCGGTCGTGACGGCGGCCGTGGCGCTGATCGCGCGGCAGTCGCCGCTGCACATCCTGAAAGACGTGTCGTGGTCGGTGCTGCCGCTGGTGGCCGGGCTGTTCGTCCTGGTGGAAGGATTGAACAGGACCGGCGTGCTGCCGGCTTTGGCGCGTGCGCTGAAGGCCTCCGCCGCGGGATCGCCGCAGACGACGTCGTGGCTCGCCGGCGTCGCGGTGGCGGTGGGGTCGAATCTCGTCAACAACCTGCCGACGGGATTGATGGCCGCGACCGTCAACCGCGCCGCGGACCTGCCCGCCGATATCTCCGCGGCGATCCTGATAGGGGTCGATCTCGGGCCGAATCTGTCGGTGACCGGATCGCTGGCGACGATCCTGTGGCTGATCGCGCTGCGGCGCGAGTCGGAGAAGGTCTCGGCGCTGCAGTTTCTGAAGGTCGGCGCGATCGTGATGCCGCCGGCGCTGGTGATGGCGCTGGCCGCGCTTTTGTTGCTGGGGCCGCAGCATCCCTCCTGACGGCGGCAAAACCTCACGCAGCGCCGCGTTCCGGACGGGATCTCCGGCGCCTATGAAATTCCTATTTTTTTGCTATTTCCCCCACCTCGAATTCCCCGGTCCCCGAATGGCATCTCGTGGATGTCGCAGGCGAGCTTGTTCCCGCCTGCATCGATCCATTGGGAGCTCGGCATGCTGGACATTCTCATGGTTGCGATCGCGCTGTCCCTGTTCGCGCTGTCGATCGGCTATTCCTTCGGCTGCGAGCGGCTCTGAGGAGGACGCCATGGGCTTCGACTATACCCTCGCCGGCATCGTCTCGGCCGGCCTGCTGATCTACCTGACCTACGCGCTGCTCAAGCCGGAACGCTTCTGAGCGCGCCGTCGGCCGGCAATCACACGCACACCTCCCCGGACTTCGGAAGGCGCCACACATGACATGGGTTGGCTGGATTCAAATCGTTCTGTTCTGTGCGGTCGTGGTCGCGCTGGTGAAGCCGCTCGGCTGGTACATGACGCGGGTGTTCGGCGGCGAGGCGACGTTGCTCACGCCGCTGCTGCACCCGGTCGAGATCGCGCTCTATCGGATCGGCGGCGTCGACGAAAAGCGCGAGCAGCACTGGCTGACCTACACGGTGGCGATGCTGCTGCTTCACGTCGGCGGCTTCGTCATCATCTACGCGCTGATGCGCGCGCAGGCGGTGCTGCCGTTCAATCCGGCGGAGCAGTCGGCGGTCGCGCCGGATCTCGCCTTCAACACCGCGATCAGCTTCGTCACCAACACCGACTGGCAGAATTACGGCGGCGAAAGCACGCTGTCCTATCTGGTGCAGATGCTCGGCCTGACGCACCAGAATTTCCTGTCGGCGGCGACCGGCATCGCTCTTGCGATGGCGCTGATCCGCGGTTTCTCGCGCGGTTCGGCGCGCACCATCGGCAACTTCTGGGTCGACGTGACGCGCTGCACGCTCTACGTGCTGCTGCCGATCTGCATCGTCTACGCGCTTTTTCTGGTGTGGCAGGGCATTCCGCAGACGCTCGGTCCCTATGTCGAGGCCACCACGCTGGAGGGCGCCAAGCAGACCATCGCGGTCGGCCCGGTGGCGTCGCAGGTCGCGATCAAGATGCTCGGCACCAATGGCGGCGGCTTCTTCAACGCCAATGCCGCGCATCCGTTCGAGAACCCGACCGCGCTGTCGAATTTCATCCAGATGATCTCGATCTTCGCGCTCGGCGCCGGCCTCACCAACGTGTTCGGCCGGATGGTCGGCAACGAGCGCCAGGGCTGGGCGATCCTCGGGGTGATGGGCGTGCTGTTCATCGCCGGCGTCGCGGTCACCTATTGGGCGGAAGCCGCCGGGACCACCGGGCTCAATGCGCTGGGACTGACCGGCGGCAACATGGAGGGCAAGGAAGTCCGCTTCGGCATCGTCGCCTCGTCG
Organism: uncultured Rhodopseudomonas sp.; assembly: GCA_964249215.1. Lineage (GTDB taxonomy): Bacteria > Pseudomonadota > Alphaproteobacteria > Rhizobiales > Xanthobacteraceae > CAXUBE01. Next base: position 7,494 of record CAXUBE010000084.1, read on the forward strand.
CTGTTCGCGGTGATCACCACGGCGGCGTCGTGCGGCGCGGTCAATGCGATGCACGACTCGTTCACCGCGCTCGGCGGCATGATTCCGCTGATCAACATGCAGCTCGGCGAGATCATCATCGGCGGCGTCGGCGCGGGACTGTACGGCATGCTGCTGTTCGTCGTGCTCGCGATCTTCGTCGCCGGCCTGATGGTCGGCCGCACGCCGGAATATGTCGGCAAGAAGATCGAGGCCCGCGAGGTAAAGATGGCGATGCTCGCGATCCTGGTACTGCCGCTGATGTATCTCGGATGGACCGCGGTGGCGGTGGTGCTGCCCTCCGCCGTGGCGTCGATGGCCAATGCCGGGCCGCACGGCTTCACCGAGGTGCTCTACGCCTATACCTCGGCGACCGGCAACAACGGCTCGGCGTTCGGCGGCCTCACCGGCAATACCTTCTTCTACAACCTGACGCTCGCCAGCGCGATGTTCGTCGGCCGTTTCTTCATGATCATCCCGGCGATGGCGCTGGCCGGCTCGCTCGCGACCAAGCGGTCGATTCCGCCGTCGGCCGGCACGCTTCCGACTACCGGCCCGCTGTTCATCGGCCTCGTGGTCGGCGTGGTCCTGATCATCGGCGGCCTCACCTTCCTGCCGGCGCTCGCGCTCGGCCCCATCGTCGAACATCTGTCGATGACGGCCAACACATTGTTCTGATCGAACCGGAGTGACGTCCATGCAGCTTGCCAAATCCACACGGGTCGTGAACTCCGCGCTGCTCGATCCGAAAATCGTGCTCCCCGCGATCGGTTCGGCCTTCACCAAGCTCAATCCGGCGGTGATGGTCCGCAATCCGGTGATGTTCGTCGTCGAGGTGGTCGCCGCGCTGACCACCGCGATCTTCATCAAGAATCTCGTCCTCGGCGGCGCCGAGCCCGGCTTCACCTTCCAGATCATCCTTTGGCTGTGGTTCACGGTGCTGTTTGCGAACTTCGCCGAAGCGGTCGCCGAAGGCCGCGGCAAGGCGCAGGCCGACACGCTGCGCCAGACCATGACCGATACGCGGGCGCGGCGGCTGAGGACGCCGGACAATTACGACGTCTACGACGGCGTGCTGGCGCAGGATCTGGAGCAGGGCGATACCGTGCTGGTCGAAGCCGGCGAGATCATCCCCGGCGACGGCGAGGTGATCCATGGCGTCGCGTCGGTAAACGAGGCCGCGATCACCGGCGAATCCGCGCCGGTGATCCGTGAATCCGGCGGCGACCGCTCCGCGGTCACCGGCGGCACGATGGTGATCTCGGACCGCATCGTGGTGCGCATCACCGCGGAGAAGGGACGTTCGTTTCTCGACCGCATGATCCGCCTCGTCGAAGGCGCGGAGCGGCAGAAGACCCCGAACGAGATCGCGCTCAACATCCTGCTCGCCGGCCTCACCATCATCTTCGTGTTCGCGACGGTGACGATCCCGAGCTACGCGGCCTATGCCGGCGGACAGATCTCGGTCGTGGTGCTGGTGGCGCTGTTCGTCACGCTGATCCCGACCACGATCGGCGCGCTGTTGTCCGCGATCGGCATCGCCGGCATGGACCGGCTGGTGCGCTTCAACGTGCTGGCGATGTCCGGCCGCGCGGTCGAGGCCGCGGGCGACGTCGACACCCTGCTGCTGGACAAGACCGGCACCATCACGCTCGGCAACCGCCAGGCGACGTCGTTCCGGCCGGTGCGCGGCGTCAGCGAACAGGAACTCGCGGACGCGGCGCAGCTCGCCTCGCTGTCCGACGAGACGCCGGAGGGCCGCTCGATCGTCGTGCTGGCCAAGGACAAATACGGCATCCGCGGCCGCGAGATGTCGGAATTGAACGCGACCTTCGTGCCGTTCACCGCGCAGAGCCGCATGAGCGGCATCGACACCGCGGACTTCTCGATCCGCAAGGGCGCGGTCGAGGCGATCCTGGACTCCATAGCGATGCCGGCGCGCGTCGCGATGAGCGGCAACGCCGCGCGCGATCTGTTGCCGGCGTCCGATGCGTCGCGGGAAATCCGCGCGATCGCCGACGAGATCGCCAAGGCCGGCGGCACGCCGCTCGCGGTGGCCAAGGACGGGCGGCTGCTCGGCGTCATCCACCTCAAGGACATCGTCAAGGGCGGCATCCGCGAGCGCTTCGCCGAACTGCGCCGGATGGGCATCCGCACCGTGATGATCACCGGCGATAATCCGATGACCGCGGCCGCGATCGCCGCGGAGGCCGGCGTCGATGACTTCCTGGCCCAGGCGACGCCCGAGGACAAGCTGCGGCTGATCCGCGACGAGCAGGCCAAGGGCAAGCTGGT
>CAXUBE010000085.1:0-7517 GCA_964249215.1 uncultured Rhodopseudomonas sp.
GCTCCGCAGTTCGGCGGCTTTTTGCTGTGTTCGCGCAGTTCCTGGATCCTATCGAGGCGCGGATTCGACGGAGTGGATCATGCGGATGGTTTGGGCCGCGGCGCGGACGTTGTGGACGCGGAAGATGGCGGCGCCGCTCAGCATTCCGGTCCAGTTCGGCGCGCGGCCGTGAAATACCCGCGCGGCGTTCCACATCATGCCGCAGGCGAGGAGCCCGAACGCGTCAAGATACAGCGCGCGATGCTCGCCGAGCAGCGGGCCCGCCAGCGCCCACAGCGCGACCGATGCGGCGCCAAGCAGATACGCGCAGCCCCACCAGTCGAGCGCGCGGATGTTTTCCTGTCTGCCGAAATACAAAAGCATGCCGCCGAGCAGCGCGCCGACCAACGTCGCGACGAGATAGAGCGTGAAAATATCAAGCGACATCGGCGTCATCCGCAATGATCGGCAGGTCGGCTACGCCTGCACTGCCCGGATTAGACCGCACGCAAATTGCGATGCGGTTTGCGCCGCAGCACAAGTTTTCTGGAAAAACATCTCAACTTGTCGCCATTCGCGCGCGCCCGGAACGACGGACGGCGGAAAACAAAAGGGCGACCCGCGGGCCGCCCTTTGAAATCGCGATGACGAGACCAAGCGATCAGCGCTTCGAGAACTGGAACGAACGGCGGGCCTTGGCGCGGCCGTATTTCTTGCGCTCGACGACGCGGCTGTCGCGGGTCAGGAAGCCGCCCTTCTTCAGCACGTTACGCAGATCGGGCTCGAAATTGGTGAGCGCCTTGGACAGGCCGTGACGTACCGCGCCGGCCTGACCGGACAGACCGCCGCCGGCGACCGTGCAGATCACGTCATATTGGCCGGCGCGCGCGGCGGCGACCAGCGGCTGCTGGATCATCATCCGCAGCACCGGGCGGGCGAAGTACACCTCGACTTCGCGGGTGTTGACGACGATCTTGCCGGAGCCGGGTCTGATCCAGACCCGCGCGACGGCGTCCTTGCGCTTTCCGGTGGCGTAGGCGCGGCCCTGCTTGTCGACCTTCTTGACGTAGCGCGGCGCCTCGGGCGCCGCGACCTTCAGCGAGGAGAGCTGGTCGAGAGACTGCATGGTATCGGACACGTTATGCGGCCCTCATGTTCTTGCGGTTCATCGCGGCGACGTCGAGCGCTTCCGGCTGCTGGGCTTCATGCGGATGCTCCGCGCCGCCATAGACGCGCAAATTGCCGAGCTGGGCACGGCCGAGCGGACCGCGCGGGATCATGCGCTCGATCGCCTTTTCGACGACGCGCTCCGGGAAACGGCCCTCCAGGATCGACTTCGCGGTGCGTTCCTTGATGCCGCCGATGAAGCCGGTGTGATTGTAGTAGACCTTGTCCTCGCGCTTGCGCCCGGTCAGCACGACCTTGGCGGCGTTGACGATGATGACATGGTCGCCGCAATCGACATGCGGGGTGTAGGTCGGCAGGTGCTTGCCGCGCAGCCGGTTGGCGACCAGGGTCGCAAGACGCCCGACCACGAGGCCGGTGGCGTCGATGACGATCCACTTCTTGGTGACCTCGGCAGGCTTTGCCGAAAACGTCTTCATGTGAGGGTCCGGATGTCAGGAGATTCGGAACGGAAATGGCCGGCACTGAGGGCGCAGCCGATGCACGCGCTTCTAAAGCCAAGCGCGCCCGGCGTCAATCCTTTCGTGAAGCGAATACGGTAGCGCAATCAGATGCTTGCAATTGAGGTGCGATCGTACCGTTAAAATCATCACGTAATCGGAATGGAATAGGTCGATGTGACGTGGGCGATCGGATCTGGCGACGTCCCGGACAACAGCAGCACTTCGCCGACCGCGAGCCGCTTGCCGAGCTTCAAAAGCCGCGCCGCAGCCACCACGTCCTGGCCGGGCTGGCCCTTGCGCAGGAAATTGATGTTGAGATTGGTGGTGACGGCGAGCCCCACCGGCCCGATTGCCGACAGCAGCACGACATACATCGCGAAATCCGCCAGCGCCATCAGCGTCGGCCCGGACACGGTTCCGCCGGGGCGCAGCATCCGCTCGCTGTAGCGCTGGCGCAGCAGGCTGGTGGTGCCGTCGGCGGTCTCGATCGAGATGTCGCCATTGCCGAATGCCTGCGGAAATTCCAGATGCAGGAAGCTCTCGAGCTCGCCGACGCTCATTCCTGCTTTGGTCATCGCACGCCCCGCACTCGCTTCCGCATGCTTGTTACAATAAGGTGACGGCTGTTCCCAGCGCTGGATTGCCGACCGCCCCACGTTCCGGATTTCATCATGAACGCCCTGCCCGCCCCGGCCACGACGACGATCCCGATGCTGCTTCGCGAAACCGTCGGGCCGGTCGCGGTGCTCACGCTCGACCGGCCGGCGTCGCGCAACAGCCTGTCCGGCGCGCTGATCGCCGAACTGCATGCGGCGCTCGACCAGATCGGCGGCGACAGCGCGGTCCGCGCGCTGGTGATCGCGGCCAACGGACCGGCATTCTCCGCCGGTCATGACATGAAGGAGCTGACCGAGCATCGCGGCGACCACGACCGCGGCCGCGCGGCGTTCCGGCATCTGATGGATGCCTGCAGCGCGATGATGCAGGCGATCGTGCACTTGCCGCAACCGGTGATCGCGGCCGTGCAGGGCGCCGCTACCGCGGCCGGCTGTCAACTGGTCGCAAGCTGCGACCTCGCGGTCGCATCCGATCGCGCGACGTTCGTCACGCCGGGCGTCGATATCGGGCTGTTCTGTTCGACGCCGATGGTGGCGCTGTCGCGCAACGTCCCGCGCAAGCACGCGATGCACATGCTGCTCACCGGCGAACCGGTGGCGGCCGAGGCCGCGCGCGCAATGGGCCTGATCAACCACGTGGCGCCGCATGGCACCGAGCGAGAGGCCGCCATCGCACTCGCGCACCGTATCGCGCGCAAATCGGCCTATACGGTGAAGACCGGCAAGGCGGCGTTCTACCGCCAGGCGGAGATGGACCTCGCCGACGCCTACCGCTACGCCGCCGCGGTGATGGCCGAGAACATGATGGCGGCGGATGCCGAGGAAGGCATCGGCGCCTTCATCGAAAAGCGCGAGCCGCATTGGCAGGACAGATGAACCACGATTCCTACCCCGACGCCTACATCCGCGAGATCCTCAACGGCGTGAAGAGCATCGCGATGGTCGGCGCCTCGCCGCTCAACGTACGGCCGAGCTACTTTGCGTTCAAATATCTCGCCGAGCGCGGCTACGACATGATCCCGGTCAATCCCGGACAGATCGGCAAGACGCTGCTCGGCAAGCCGTTCGTCGGCTCGCTGGCCGAAATCGACCGGCCGGTGGACATGGTCGACATCTTCCGCAGTTCGCAGCATGTGTTGCCGCTGGTCGACGAGGCGCTGCAATTGTCGCCGCCGCCGAAGGTGATCTGGATGCAGCTCGGCGCGCGCAACGACGAAGCCGCCGCCAAGGCCGAAGCGGTCGGCATCAAGGTGGTCATGAACCGCTGCCCGAAGATCGAATACGGCCGGCTGTCGTCGGAGATTTCCTGGATGGGCGTCAATTCGCGCACGCTGAGCTCGAAACGCGCGCCGATCCCGATTCAAGGCATGCGGCTGTCGCTGCAGCGCGCCAGCGTCGCCGGCGGCGATACCGCGGCATCCGATCGCGCCGCGAAGATCCGCTCCGGCGTCTGACGCCTCTGCCGCGATGCCGCGGCTTGACCTTGCGGTGTCGCGATCAGATAACCCGGCTTCCGTCAGCCACGCCACCGAGGATCGCCATGACCGAACGCAGCCCAGGGTTCGCCACGCTCGCCGTGCACGCCGGCGCGCAGCCCGATCCCACCACCGGCGCGCGGGTCACGCCGATCTACCAGACCACGTCGTTCGTGTTCAACGACGCCGACCACGCCGCCTCGCTGTTCGGACTGCAGGCGTTCGGCAACATCTATACCCGCATCACCAATCCGACCACCTCGGTGCTGGAGGAGCGCGTCGCGGCGCTGGAAGGCGGCACCGCCGCGCTGGCGACGGCATCGGGCCACGCCGCGCAGATGGTGGTGTTCCAGATGCTGCTGAAGCCCGGCGACGAGTTTATCGCCGCGCGCAAGCTCTATGGCGGCTCGATCAACCAGTTCAAGCACGCCTTCCAGAGCTTCGGCTGGAACGTGGCGTGGGCCGATCCCGACGACGTCGCAAGCTTCCAGCGCGCGGTAACGCCGCGCACCAAGGCGATCTTCATCGAGTCGATCGCCAACCCCGGCGGCAGCATCACCGATATCGAGGCGATCGCGGCGATCGCGCGCGCCGCCGGCGTGCCGCTGATCGTCGACAACACGCTGGCGACGCCGTATCTGATCCGCCCGATCGACCACGGCGCCGACATCGTGGTGCATTCGCTGACCAAATTTCTCGGCGGGCACGGCAATTCGCTCGGCGGCATCATCGTCGACGCCGGCACTTTCGACTGGGCGCGCGACGACAAATATCCGATGCTGAGCGAGCCGCGGCCGGAATATCACGGCATCAGGCTGCAGGAGACGTTCGGCAACTTCGCGTTTGCGATCGCCTGCCGCGTGCTCGGCTTGCGCGATCTCGGCCCCGCATTGTCGCCCTTCAACGCCTTCCTGATCATGACCGGCATTGAGACGCTGCCGCTGCGGATGCAGCGCCATTGCGAGAACGCCAAGGCGGTCGCCGAGTTTCTCTCGAAGCATCCGGCCGTCGCCGCGGTCAATTATGCGGGCCTGCCGAGCGACAAGTATCACAGCCTCGCGCGAAAATACGCGCCGAAGGGCGCGGGCGCGGTGTTCACCTTCAGCCTCAAGGGCGGTTACGAGGCCGGCGTCAACCTGGTGAGCAATTTGAAGCTGTTTTCGCATCTCGCCAATGTCGGCGATACGCGGTCGCTGGTGATCCATCCCGCGTCGACGACGCACAGCCAGCTCGACGACGCGCAGAAGACCAACGCGGGGGCGGCGCCCGACGTGGTGCGGCTGTCGATCGGCATCGAGGACAAGGAAGACCTGATCGCCGATCTCGAACAGGCGCTGGGGGCGTAAGCGCGTTCAACCTCGCATCGCGCAACGACGAGGCCGTCATCCCCGCGAACGCGGGAATCCAGTATTCCGAGACGTTCGTGAATGATCTTGAGCGTCCGCGATTACTGGCCCCCCCGCTTTCGCGGGGGTGACCGCCTCGCGTGTTGCACCGACCGTCCTACTCCGCCGGCGCGCCAGCAAGCCGATAATCCTGCTGCCGCTCGATCGCACGCAGCGGCCTGAGCCGATCGACGTGGCACACCGCCAGCGTCAGCACCGCGATGCCCACCGCCTGATGCGCCAGCGCCAGCAGGATCGGCACCTGATGCAGCAGCGTGAGGATGCCGAGCACGGCCTGCAGCGTCATCGCCGCGAACAGCCACAGCGCGCCGCGCGCCGCATCGCCGGCGCCCGCGCGCCGGGCGTCGAGCGCATGCAGCAGCGCCAGCGTCCATAGCGCGTAAGCCAGCATGCGGTGATCGAACTGCACGGTGAGGTGATTGTCGAACATGTTGCGCCACCACGGCTGCTCGAACCACAGCCGCTCCGCCGACGGGATCAGCGCGCCGTCGATCTTTGGCCAGGTGTTGAACATCCGCCCGGCGCGAAGCCCCGCGACCAGCGCGCCGAAATACAACTGCACGAAGGTCAGGATCAGCAGCAGTGTCGCGGTCGCCTTCAGCCGCGCGCCGTCGACGGAATCCGGGCGCGGCGACAGCCGCCGCAGCGTCCACACGATCGCCGCGAAGATCAGCAGCGCCAGCACGAGATGGGTCGCCAGACGATATTGCGAGACCTCGACGCGCTGCGACAGCCCGGAGGCCACCATCCACCAGCCGACCGCGCCCTGCAGCGCGCCGAGCGCCAACACGATCCACAGCTTGCGTTTCAGGTCCGCGGCGAGCGCGCCGCGCCACAGGAACCACAGGAACGGCAGCAGATACGCGATCCCGATGACGCGGCCGAGCAGCCGATGCGACCATTCCCAAAAGAAGATCGTCTTGAACTCGTCGAGGCTCATGCCGGCGTTGAGTTCGCGATATTGCGGAATCGTCTTGTAGGCCTCGAAGGCGTCGCGCCATTGCGACGCCGTCAGCGGCGGCAGAATGCCGGTGACCGGCTTCCACTCCACGATCGAAAGGCCGGACTCGGTGAGCCGCGTCGCGCCGCCGACCAGCACCATCAGCGCGATCATCGCCGCGATCGTGAGGAGCCAAGTCCGGACGGCGCGGGGGCTTGCGATGGAAGACTGTGCGACAGCGGACATCGGGGCATCTTGTCTGGATCGTTGCGATCCTTATAGTCCCGCCTTCCCCGCGCGCAAGGCGCCGCGGCATCGCCTCGAACTCGATCGGCCGCATGAAAATCCGCACCCGCAAGCTTGTTGGAACCATCGGCCTGCTGCTGCTCGCGCTGGTCTGGTCGCTGCTCGGGATGGCGATCGCGCAGGTGCCGTGGCTTGCGGCATCGCGGCTGCTGCAGGCGGCGTTCTACGTGGTCGCGGGGCTCGGCTGGGTGCTGCCGGCGATGCCGATCGTGAGCTGGATGTTGCGGCCGGATGCGGCGGTCGACGCTTAACGTACGCCCGTGGCGCCCGGCATGAAGCCGGACAGCATCACCCGCAGCGCGCGCAGCGAATGGCGGCCGTCCCAGGCGATCCGCGGCAACGCGTGGAGTTCCGCCGCGTTGCGCCCGACGCTGCCCGGAATCGACGTCAGCGCGCTGGTGAAGCCGGCTTGCCCGGCCATCTCGACATGCCGCGGCCCCAGCGTATCGCGGTCGCCGAAGGGATAGGCGAAATGCGCGACGTCGCGGCCGATCGCCGCGCGCGTCACCGCGCGGCCCATGTTGATTTCGCGCTGCGCGGCGGTGTCGTCGAGACGGGCGAGCACGGGATAGTTCACCGTAGCGCTGCCGATGGCGACCAGCGGGTCGGCGGCGAGCTTGGCGATATCGTCCCAGTCCATCGACGCGGCGGTCGAGACCACGGCGAGATCGACCGAATAGCGCTTGCACAGATCGCTGATCGCGGCCGTCAGGTCCGCTGGCGGCAGCGCACGCAGCCAGGCCGCGAGATAGTCGTAGGCCTGCAGCTTGTCGCCGACGGTGGCGGTGGCGAAGCGCCGTTCGTTGCCATCCATCATCATCGCGATGCGGTCGGTGCGCGCGACCACCTGCTCCAGCGCCAGCCACCATGCCTCGCCCAGCGCGTCCGGAAAGGCGGTCGGAATGAACACCGCGAACGGCACGCGATGCCGCGCCAGCACCGGATAGGCGAACGTCATCACGTCCTTGTAGGCGCCGTCGAAGGTCAGACACGCGAAGCGCCCGCGCGTGCCTTGCGTCAGCCGCGCGCAAGCGTCGTCGAGCGAGATCACCTCGCATCGCCAGCGCTGCAGCGCGCGCAGCAGACGGTCGAGACGGTCCGGCGTCACGTCGTGCCGGCGCAATGGCTGGAAACGCTCGCTCGGGCGCGGCCGCACGCGCTGAAAT
>CAXUBE010000085.1:7527-9769 GCA_964249215.1 uncultured Rhodopseudomonas sp.
GCCGATGGCCATGGACATGATCCTCAACGCATCGCGTCGTTCGACACCGGCAACCTCCCCGACCCCGGCGCCGGCGCCGCGCCATTCGGCGAGCCGCGACAGCCCGCTGAAATAGGCCAGTTGAAGGCCCGCCGCCGTCCAAATTCGGTTTAGCGATGACACCGCCCGACCCCCATGAGCCCCCGCGGCCGACGCTGCGGTGGTGCTTGTCATTACCCTTTGTTGACGTTTGTTTGCAAAGGTCCGGACGCGCTGAAAAGCGTAAAGAAAGACATAAGGCAAGCGCGTGATGACGATGGTAGCCGGGCTGATCGACGGTCGGACGGTCGAGGTGCAATCGTCCGCGCGGCAGGGCCGCATCGCGCGCGTCGAGGTGCTGCGGGATCTTCAGACGGCCGAAGCGATCTGGCGCCAGCTTGAGCGGCCCGAACAATTCGCCACGCCCTATCAGCGGTTCGACTTTCTCGACGCCTGGCAAGACACCGTCGGCCGTTGCGAGCAACTGACGCCCTACGTCGTCGCGGCGTTCGACGCCGAGCGACAGCCGCTGATGCTGCTGCCGATGGTGATCGAACGCGGCGCCGCGTTCAGCGTCGCGCGCTTTCCCGGCGGCAATCATGCCACCTTCAACATGCCGCTGTGGCAGCGCCATTTCGCGCAGTCCGCGACGGCGATCGAGCTTGCGGAAATGATCGAGGCGCTGCGCGCGCATCCGGAGCGCCCCGACGTGCTCGCGCTGTCGCAACAGCCGGTGCGCTGGCGCGAGCTGTCCAATCCGATGGCTTTGTTGCCGCATCAGCAATCCACCAACGCGTGCCCGCTGCTGACGATGCCGAAGAATGCGCAGCCGACCGCGCTGATCAGCAGTTCGTTCCGCCGCCGCCTGAAAGGCAAGGAACGCAAGTTGCAGGCGCTGCCCGGCTACCGCTACAATCTCGCTGCGACCGATGCCGACATCAAGCGGCTGCTCGATGCGTTCTTCCGCATCAAACCGATCCGCATGGCGCAGCAGAAATTGCCGAACGTGTTCGCCGATCCGGGCGTCGAGGATTTCATCCGCGCCGCCTGCCTCGCGGTGCTGCCGGACGGCAACCGCGCCATCGAGATGCACGCGCTGGAATGCGACGACGACGTGATCGCGATCTTCGCCGGCGTCGCCGACGGCCAGCGCTTCTCGATGATGTTCAACACCTATACCCTGTCGGAAAGCTCGCGCTACAGTCCCGGCCTGATCCTGATGCGCAACATCATCGATCACTACGCCGCCGAGGGCTACAATTCGCTCGATCTCGGGATCGGCTCGGACGATTACAAGCTGCTGTTCTGCAAGGACCTCGAGCCGATCTTCGACAGCTTCATCGCGCTGACGCCGCGCGGCAGGCTGGCCGCCGGCGCGCTGTCGTCGGTGGCGCGCGCCAAGCGCCTGGTCAAGCAGACGCCACTGCTGATGCAGGTCGCGCAATGGATGCGCAACGCGCTCCACGCCTGAACGCCATCAATGCGGAAGTCGGAGCCGCGGCGGCAACGCCGCGGCTTTGTTTTGTCAGGCGGCCACGACACGCGCTGACCGAGCCGCGTCCGCAGATTGCGACGGTTTGCTCAGCATCGTCACCTGCGAGAAACCGACCGTCTTGAGCTGCGCGGCCATCTGCTCGCGCGCGACCGCCGTCATCGACGGGTCCGGCACCACCACGGCGCGGGCCTGTGCCGTCAGCAGTTCCGCCGGCAGGTCGGACGCGGTCCCGGCGTCGAGCAGCACGTGGTCGTAGACCCGCAGCAGCGCGTCGAGCGCGAGAATGAGCCGCGGCGACTGCAATAGCGCGCGGTCGAAGCCGTCGCGGCCGGCACTCACCAGATGCAACGCGGACGTCTTGTCCCTGGTGATGATCTGGCCGAACGAGGCGTTGCCCTGCATCAGTTCGGCGAGACCTGGCGCCGCGGCGTCCGCCGAAATCGCGTTCATCGTAGTCGACGATTCCGACAGATCGACCAGCACCACCTTGGCGCTGCGCGCAAGCTGCCGCGCCAGCGTCAGCGCGGTCTGCGTGACGAATTCGGTCTTGCCGGTCCCGAGCACGGTGACCTTGCGTGCAAGGGCGCCGGCAGCGCGGAGCTGGCTCGCCAGCACATCGATTTCGTCGACGGGCAGCCGCGGCCTATCGGACGCGCTCTCGCGCGTCACGGGCATCGCGGGCGCAACGACGCGTTCCGGCGGCGCCGCAGCCGGCGCAGGAGGGTCGGC
>CAXUBE010000086.1:0-7970 GCA_964249215.1 uncultured Rhodopseudomonas sp.
GCGGCCAGCCCGGCCGCCGTGCTGGCCGCCGCTCCGCAGCGCGAATTGCGGCTCGATCTGTTTCGCGGTCTCGCGCTCTGGCTGATCTTCATCGATCATCTGCCGACCAATGTCCTGAGCTGGCTGACGATCCGCAATTACGGCTTCAGCGACGCCACCGAGATATTCATTTTCATCTCCGGCTACACCGCCGCCTTTGTCTATGGCCGCGCGATGTTCAAGCAGGGCTTCGTCGTCGCATCGGCGCGGATCCTGAAGCGGGTATGGCAGATCTACGTCGCGCACGTGTTTCTGTTCACGATCTTCCTGGCCGAGATTTCCTACGTCGCCACCAGCTTCGAGAATCCGCTCTATTCCGAGGAAATGGGCATTCTGGATTTTCTCAAGCAGCCCGACGTCACCATCGTGCAGGCGCTGCTGCTGCGGTTTCGGCCGGTCAATATGGACGTGCTGCCGCTCTACATCGTGCTGATGTTCTTCCTGCCGCCGATCCTGTGGATGATGCAGCGCAAACCGGATTGGACGCTCGGTCTGTCGGTGCTGCTTTACGCCGCGACCTGGGAGTTCGACCTTTATCTGACCGCCTATCCGAGCGGGGTGTGGGCGTTCAACCCTTACGCCTGGCAATTGCTGTTCGTGTTCGGCGCGTGGTGCGCGATGGGCGGCGCGCTGCGGATGTCGCGCATCCTGTCGTCGCGGATCACGCTCGCGATCGCGATCGCCTACCTGCTGGCGGCGTTCTTCGTGACGCTGACCTGGTACGTGCCGCGGCTGCATCCGCTGATGCCCAAGGCGATCGAGCAATGGATGTATCCGATCGACAAGACCGATCTCGACGTGCTGCGGTTCGCGCATTTCCTCGCGCTGGCGGCGATCACGGTGCGGTTCCTGCACAAGGACTGGCCCGGTTTGAAATCGCCATGGCTGCAGCCGGTGATCCGCTGCGGCCGGCATTCTCTGGAAATCTTCTGCCTCGGGATATTCCTCGCTTTTGCCGGTTATTTCGTGCTGGCCGAAATCTCCGGAGGCGCCGTTATCCATCTTCTCGTCAGCGCCACGGGAATCATTGTGATGTCCGCCGCGGCGTGGTTGTTTTCGTGGTACAAGCGGGTGTCAGCAAAAAACGAACCCGGCGGCAAAAGTCCGGACGCCGACCTGGCAGGAGGCGAAACATGATGGCCGGTGGGGTGGCCGCGAGCCGGACAGCGGTCCGGAGCCTGCTCGTCGCCGCGGTGCTGGCGGCGGCCCCGGCACGGGCCGAGGAGACGCAGAGCTGCGACGTCCCCGCATACCTGCTCGGCAGCGAAAGCTCGCTTCCGAAAGTCACGGACGCTTTGAAATCGGGACGCGACCTTGATATATTGGTGGTCGGCAGCCGGTCATCGACGATCGGTAATGCCGAGGGAACCGCGTATCCGGGACGGCTGCAGGCGATCCTGCACGACAGGCTCCCCGCCGCGGTCGTCAAGGTCGCGGTCGAACTGAAACCCAAGAGCACCGCGGAAGAAGTTGCGGCCGGGCTGGGCAGGCTGGTCGAAGAGCGCAAGCCCACGCTGGTGATCTGGCAGACCGGAACCTACGACGCGATCCGGTCGATTGATCCTGATGAATTTCGCAATGCGGTCGACGAAGGCGTTGCCGCGGTGCAAACGGCAGGCGCCGACGTCGTGCTGATGAATCTGCAATACAGCCCACGGACCGAGACGATGATTTCACCGTCGCCGTATCTGGATAATATGCGCGTCGTGGCGCAGCAGCACGACGTGCCGCTGTTCGATCGGTTCGCGATCATGCGGCAGTGGAACGAGAACGGAGAATTCGATTTGTTCAGTACGTCTTCCGGGATTGACCTGGCGAAGCGGGTGCATGACTGCCTCGCGCGTGCGCTGTCGACATTCCTGATCGATGCCGCGCATATCAAACCGGTCGACATGAGGATCCAGCGCTGATGCGGAGGCAAAGTGTGTCCAAAGCTGCGGCCATGGCGGTGATCGCGGCGATGACTGTCGCGCAGGTGCCGCGGTCGGATGCGCGGGCCCAATCGGCGCATGCCGCGACGCCGGGTACGATCGCGCTGTCGCCCGTGGCGGCGCCGGCTACCGCGCCGGCCACCCAAACCGCCGCAGCTCCCGCGAATGCGGTTGCTGCGGAGGGCGCCGCTCCGGGCATCGCGTCGCCGGCCGACGCAACGCCGCCAAAAGGCCTTGCCGGCCAGGCGATCGACAAGGTCAAGGAAGTCGCCATGCAGGCCGGCGACATCTTCGGCCGCGTGCCGTGCCGCGCGCCGAAAAGCAGCGTGAAATCGATGGGCTCGCTGCCGCATGTCGCCAGCAAGCTCGCCGCCGGCCAGCCGGTGGTGATCGTGGCGTTCGGCTCGTCGTCGACGCAAGGCTATGGCAGTTCGTCGGCGGCTTATACCTACCCCAACCGGCTCGCCGCGCAGCTCAAGCGCAAATACCCCACCGCCAATATCACCGTGATCAACAGCGGCCGCGGCGGCGAAGACGCGCCGGAAATGCTGCAGCGGCTGAAAAGTTCGGTGCTCGACGCCAAGCCTGATCTCGTGATCTGGCAGGTCGGCACCAATGCGGTGCTGCGCAATCTCGATCCGACGGAGACCGCCAATATGGTCGAGGGTGGCGTCGCCGCGATTCAGGCGGCAGGCGCCGATCTCGTGCTGGTCGATCCGCAATACGCGCCGCGCGTCAACGAGCGCGCCGAGAATGCCGGACGGATCGTGAAGCTGCTCGGCAGGATCGCCGAGTTGCGCAGGGTCGGCATCTTCCCGCGCTTTGAGGTCATGCGCGAATGGCACGAGAAGCAGGCGCTGCCGTTCGACAGCTTCGTGATCGCCGACGGCCTGCACATGAACGATTGGGGCTACGCGTGTTTTGCGCAATTGCTCGGCGACGACATCATCAAGTCGGTCGGGCAGATCAAGCTCGGCGTCAACGTGCCGGCGGACGTTCGCGCCTATCGGCCGATGTGACCGGCAGGACTGCTTTTCATGCCGCTTCCAGCGCCGTGATCAGATCGTCGATCAGATCGTCCGGATGCTCGAGGCCCGCCGAATAGCGGATGAATCCCTCGCCGATCCCGAGCTCGGCGCGGGCCTCCGGCGCGAGCCGCTGATGCGTCGTGGTCGCAGGATGGGTGACGAGGCTCTTGGAATCGCCGAGGTTGTTGCTGATCCGCGCCAGCTTCAACGCGTTGAGAAAGCGGAACGCCGCAGCCTTGCCGCCTTCGACATCGAAGCCGACCAGCGTCGAGCCGGCGCTCATCTGTTTTCTCGCGATCGCCGCCTGCGGATGGTCGTCGCGTCCGGGATAGATCAGCCGCGCGATCTTCGGGTGATCGGCGAGCGCATCCGCGATCGCCGCCGCGCTCTCGGTCTGATGCTTGACGCGCACCGATAGCGTCTCCAGCCCCTTCAGCAGCACCCACGCATTGAACGGCGACATCGAGGGGCCGGTCTGGCGCATGAAGGTGTGGATCTGCTCCTGGATGAAGGCTTCCGACGACAGGATGACGCCGCCGAGACAGCGGCCCTGGCCATCGATGTGCTTGGTAGCGGAATACACCACCACGTCGGCGCCGAGCGTCAGCGGGCTTTGCCACATCGGCGTCGCGAAAACATTGTCGACGATCAGCCGCGCGCCGCCGGCATGAGCGATCCGCGCGATGGCGCCGATGTCGAGCACGTCGAGCGTCGGATTGGTCGGGCTTTCCAGAAAACAGCTTCTGGTATTCGGCCGCATCGCGCGCTGCCACTGATCGAGGTCGAGCCCGTCGACCAGCGTCGAGTCGATGCCGTAGCGCGGCAGCAGGTCCTCGACCACGTAGCGGCACGAGCCGAACAGCGCTTTAGACGCCACCATGTGATCGCCGGCGCGCAGCGGCGCGAGGATCGCGGTGGTGACCGCGGCCATCCCGGTGGCGGTGGCGCGTGCGGCTTCGGCGCCTTCGAACTCGATCATGCGGCGTTCGAACATCGCAACGCTCGGATTGGAAAACCGCGAATACACGAATCCCGGATCGTCGCCGTTGAAACGCGCCTCGCATTGTTCGGCGCTGTCGTAGACGAAACCCTGCGTGAGGAATAACGCTTCCGAGGTCTCGCCATATTGCGAACGCAGCGTGCCGGAATGCACCAGCCTGGTTTCGCGGCGATAGGGGGATTTGCTCTCCGACATGTGGACTCCTCGTGTCCACCGGGCGTGGGCACAAAAAAACCGGCCTGGAAAAATTCCACAGGCCGGGATCGCATGTCCCCGGCCTGTTTAGCGACTTGTTTAACGTGGCTGCAAGCCGGCCGGCTCAAATCACCACGGGATAAGTCATGCTCTTAATCCGCGGCACTCTTTCCGTCAAGGCGGTGTTCGGATAACCGGTAAAACCTGCGTATCCGAGGGATCGCCTTGCCGTTTGCGCTTCCGCCCGACGCCGATGGAATCCTGCCGGACCGCATGATCGCCGCGATGGCGGATGCCGGGCTGATCCTGCCGCAATATCCGTTCGTCGAAAGCCAGATCCAGCCGGCCAGCCTCGATCTGCGGCTCGGCGACATCGCCTACCGCGTGCGCGCCAGTTTTCTGCCGGGGCCGACCTCGACCGTCGCCGAGCGGATCGACGAACTGAAGCTGCATGAAATCGATCTGTCGGACGGCGCGGTGCTCGAAACCAACTGCGTCTACGTCGTGCCGCTGCTCGAAAGCCTGGCGCTGCCGCCATCGATCGTCGCCGCCGCCAATCCGAAAAGCTCGACCGGGCGGCTGGACATATTCACCCGCGTGATCGCCGACGGCACGCGGCGGTTCGACATGATCGGCGCCGGCTATCACGGGCCGCTGTATGCCGAGATTAGCCCGAAGACGTTTCCGGTGCTGCTGCGCGAAGGCTCGCGGCTGTCGCAGGTCCGCTTTCGCACCGGGGACGCGGTGCTGGGAGGCGAAGAGCTCGACGCGCTGCATGCGCGCGAACGGCTGGTCGACAGCGAGGATGCCGATCTCGTCGACGGCGTGGCGCTCAGCGTCGACCTTTCCGGCGAGAACACCGACGGCTTCGTCGGCTATCGCGCGAAACGCCACACCGGCGTGATCGATATCGATCGCCGGAGCGGCTACGCGGTCGGCGAATTCTGGGAGCCGATCGCGGCGCGGCCCGACGGGACGCTGATCCTCGATCCCGGCGAGTTCTACATCCTCGCCTCGAAGGAAGCCGTGCAGGTGCCGCCGGACTACGCCGCCGAAATGGTGCCGTTCGATCCGCTGGTCGGCGAATTCCGCGTGCATTATGCCGGCTTCTTCGATCCCGGCTTCGGCTACGAGGGCGCCGGCGGATCAGGCTCGCGCGCGGTGCTGGAAGTGCGCTCGCGCGAGGTGCCGTTTATCCTCGAGCACGGCCAGATCGTCGGGCGGCTGATCTACGAGAAGATGCTGTCGCGGCCCGACGCGCTCTACGGCCAGCGCATCGGCTCGAACTACCAGGCGCAGGGCCTGAAGCTGTCGAAGCATTTCCGGGTGTAGCGACCGGCCTGGCCAGGAGCCGGTAAACGATTGCGTTGCGCGACCCGAACACCGATATTACGCGTTGCGCCGGAGGTACGATGCGGCTGACGGCAACCGAAGTCGAGGCGATCAAAACTTGTGCGAAGGATTTCTTCGGCGAGAAGGCGTCCGTGCGACTGTTCGGATCCAGGGTCAACGACGCCGTCTCCGGTGGCGACGTCGATCTTCACATCGAAGCGCAGACGGCCGAACTTGCCACGCTTCAAAACGAACTGGCGTTCAGTGCAAAACTGCAGGACGTCATCGGCGAACGGCGCATCGACATCGTGCTTCGGCCTCCGTCTTACAAGCCTGGACCGATCGACCGCATCGCCTATGAAACGGGATTGAGTCTACTTTGAATGCCGTCGCCAAACCGATAGATCTGCTCAGAGCAAATCTTGAAAGTGCCAACAAGGTTGCAAAACGGCTTGTCGTCTCGCTCGGCCGAATGGCCGATCTGATACCGCTGGATACGAAGACGGTCGATACGTTGAGTGACGATCAGGAAGAACGGTTCGATGCGCTGATTTTTCGTTTCAACTCACTCGCATCCATGATTCAAGATCATATCACGCGTGGTATTCTGCTGTGTGAGGAGGAAGATGCACGCGGATCGAAGAGAGATCAGCGGCATCTGATGGAAAAACTGGGTGCCCTGAGACCGGAACTGAATTTTGCCACCTTGGCTGAATTGCGCAATCGGATTGCACACCACTATCCGGATGACAGCGCCAAGCAAGCCCAGATCATCAACGAGGTTTTTGCGCGGTCGAGCGATCTTCTTGAAGGATACAATACCGCGTTGACCTATGCCGATCTCAGGATATTCGGCGGCCAACTCAATATTGATCCCGTTACCTCCGGCTGACGGCGGTCATTCCGCCTTCGCCGCCTTTGCCGGGCCCGGCGTCACACGCCACACCGCGTTGCCGACGTCGTCGGCGACCAGCAGCGCGCCCTGCCTGTCGATCCTGACGCCGACCGGCCGGCCCTGCGCCTCTTCGTTGCCGTTGAGGAAGCCGGTCAGGATATCCTGGGGCGGCCCGGACGGCTTGCCGTCGGCGAACGGCACGAAGATCACCTTGTAGCCGCTGTGCGGATTGCGATTCCACGAACCGTGCTGGCCGACAAACGCGCCGTTCTTCATGCCCGCGGGAAACAGGTCGCCGGTGTTGAAGGTCAGTCCCAGCGACGCGGTGTGCGCGCCGAGCGCGTAGTCCGGCGCGATCGCCTTGGCGACCAGGTCCGGCCGTTGCGGGTCGACACGGGTATCGACGTGCTGGCCGTAATAGCTGTAGGGCCAGCCGTAGAACGCGCCGTCCTTTACCGAGGTCATGTAATCCGGCACCAGATCGCTGCCGATTTCATCGCGCTCATTGACGGCGACCCACAGCGCGCCGCTCTGCGGCTGCCATGCCGGTCCGTTCGGATTGCGCAGGCCGGACGCGAAGACCCTCGCCGCGCCGCTGGCGCGATCGATTTCGAGAATGCCGGCGCGGTTGGTTTCGGCCTCGATGCCGTTTTCGCCGACATTGCTGTTCGATCCGACCGTCGCATAGAGCTTGCTGCCGTCGGCGTTCGCGGTGAGGTCCTTGGTCCAGTGGTGGTTGATCGGCCCGCCGGGCAGTTCGGTCAGCCTGGTGCCGGCCGCGCCGATCCTGGTATCGCCGGCGTGGTAGGGGAATTTCATGATCGAATCGGAGTTGGCGACGTAGAAATCCTCGCCGACCAGCACCATGCCGAACGGCGAATTCAGGCCTTCGAGAAATGCGGTCCGGATTTCCGGCACGCCGTCGCCATCGGCGTCGCGCAGCAGCGTGATGCGGTTGGCGCTCTGCGTCACCGCGCCGGCGCGCTTCTGAAACAGCGTCTGGGCAAAACCGCGAAGCCCCTTGCCGTCCTCCGGCTTCGGCGGCGCGTTGGTCTCTGCCACCAGCACGTCGCCATTCGGAAGCACGTACAGCGAGCGCGGATGATCCAGCCCGGTGGCGAACGCCGCCACGCTCATGCCGGTCGCGGCGATCGGCTTGGCGCCGTTCTGCCAGCCGGTCGCCTTGGCGACGTTGATGGTCGGGATCAGCGACGCGTTGGGCTCGACCAAGGTCGGCTTGGCGCCGAAATCCGCGCCGGTCGCCACCGTCGACTGGTCGTTGCAGGCGCCGAGCGCCAGTGCCGAGGCGCCGAAGCTGGCGGCCAGCAAAAATCTGTTGGGCATGACTGATCCTTTTGCGTTGCTGCAATCAAATGCCGCAGGCCGGGGAACGTTCGCCGTCCGGCCATGAAATTCGTGTGATGGAGCCGCCGCCGCGATCGTCGAACGCGGAGCCAGGCCTTTCGACGCCGGGCGTGCCTCCGGCCGTCAATCGCCGGGCATCGGCCATGCGCGCTGCGGCATGGCGTCGCGCCGGATCGGTGCTAGGA
>CAXUBE010000086.1:7980-9589 GCA_964249215.1 uncultured Rhodopseudomonas sp.
CATGTCCGAGCTTGTCGTCGCAGAATCGCCGTCTCCCGGCGACGGCGCGATGCCGCTGCCGAAATTCGCCGCGCCGGCGGGCAACCCGCTGCTGGACGGCGCGATCCTGCCGACGCTGCTGCGGCTGGCGTGGCCCAACATCGTCGCGCTCAGCGCCGGCACCTGCGTGGCGATCGCGGAGACCTCCTATATCGGCCGGCTCGGCACCGAATCCCTGGCGGCGATGGCGCTGGTGTTTCCGTTCGTGATCCTGACCATGACGATGTCCGGCGGTGCGATGGGCGGCGGCGTGTCCTCGGCCATCGCCCGCGCGCTCGGCGCCGGCGACCGCGATCGCGCCGCGGCATTGGCGGCGCATGCGCTGCTGATCGGCGTCTGCTTCGGCCTCGCCTTCACGCTCGGCATGCTGGTCTTCGGGGCGGCGATGCTCGAGAAACTCGGCGGCCGCGGCAACGTGCTCGCGCAGGCGCTGGGCTACGTCCACATCTTCTTTGCCGGCGTCGCGGTACCCTGGCTGATGAACACGCAGGCGGCGATCCTGCGCGGAACCGGCAACATGAAGCTGCCGTCGCTGATGATCCTGGCCTCCGCGGCGCTGCAGATCGTACTCGGCGGCGTTCTCGGGCTCGGGATCGGCCCGGTGCCGCCATTCGGCATGCGCGGCGTCGCCGCCGGCACGCTGATAGCCTATGTCGTCACGGCGACGGTCATGGGCTGGTACCTATTCTCCGGCCGCGCGCGGGTCACGCCGAGGCTGCGCGGGTTGGTGATAGACCGCGACATGTTCGTCGACATCCTGAAAGTGGGCGCGGTGTCCTGCTTCTCGCCGCTGCAATCGGTGCTGACGATCACGATCTTTACGCGCATGCTGGCGGATTTCGGCACCGAGATCCTGGCCGGCTACGGCATCGGCGCGCGGCTGGAATTCATGCTGACGGCGCTCGCCTTTGCGGTCGGCATCGCGTCGGTCCCGATGATCGGCATGGCGATCGGCGCCGGACGGGTGCGGCGCGCGCGGCGGATTGCCTGGACCGCGGCTCTGATCTCGTTCGTCGCGGTCGGGCTGGTCGGCACGGTGATCGCTATTTTTCCGAACCTGTGGGTCGATCTGTTCACTCAGGACCCGAGCGTGCGCGCGGCGAGCCGACAATATCTGTCGGCCGCGGCGCCGATGTACGCTTTCATCGGATTGTCGATCTCGACATATTTTTCGTCGCAGGGCGCGGCCAAGGTTCTGGGTCCCGTGCTGGCGCAGACCGCGCGGCTGTTGTTCGTCGGCGCGGGCGGCTGGTGGCTGACCCGTCACCGCGCCGGCGCGCCTGATTTCTTCCTGCTGGCCGCCGCCTCCATGGTGCTGCTCGGATCGCTGTCGGCGCTCAGTGTCCTGCTGACGCGGTGGGGTCCGCGCGCCGAGCGGCTGCCTGCGATCCGGCCGGCGTCGTCCTGAACGCTGCGCCGCGCCGGCTCAGCGCCGACGGTGCCGCCGATGGCCGCCGCCGAGGCTGGTCATCCGCATCAGTTGCGGGATCATGCTCATCATCTCGCCGCCGCCGCCGCCGCGGAGCAGGGGCATGGTCTCGCCCCCGCCACGCGCCCGCATGGCGCTCAT
>CAXUBE010000087.1:0-9547 GCA_964249215.1 uncultured Rhodopseudomonas sp.
GCCTCGCCTCGCACCGCAAAGTCGCGGACGTTGATCAGGCCCTCCTTCTCGCGCGGCTCGACGGTCGGCGGGTCCATCGCCAGCGCCAGTTGCCCGCCATACATCTTGGAGTAGGTGTCGGTGAAACGGAAGAACGCGCCGGCGTCGTTGGTTTCAAGATAGATCACCTCGCGGCCCTGGGCGCGGCCGCGCAGATCGCCGCTGAGCGGCGTGTCGCGGCCGATCTTGCCGCTGAGCGCGAAGCTGCGGATGGTACCGTTGCGGCGCGACATCCTGGCATCGACGCTGCGCAGCGCTTCGCCGTAAAACCCCGCGACGGTGCCGAGCTTGAGGTCGACGTCGAAGTCGACGTTCTTCGCCTTGCTTTTGCTGTCGGCTTCCTTGCCCGACATCGCCGATTTGATGAAGCCGCGCGCATCGAACACGTCGCCGCGCATCACGATCTTCATCGTGCCGTCCTGCGCGCGCTCGGCCTTCAGCGTGGTCTTGTCGCCCTCGGACGGCGAATAGGTCGGGAAGCTGGCGTTCAACAGGTCGCCGTTCTGGTCGATCTCGAGCGCGCCCTTGATGAGCGCGCCGCCGCCGTCGATCACGACGTCCTCGAAGCGGGTCGATTGCGGCTTCTGAACCACGTTGAACACCGCGCGGCTGGATTTGCCGGGCAGCTTGTTCCAGCCGGGCAGGATGTTGTCGAGCTTCAGCGCGGTGAGGTCCGCGTCAATGCCGACGCGGCTTTCGCGATCCGGCCCGCCGATCTTGCCGATCAGCTTGATCGGGATCGCGCCGGTCACCGCGCTGCCGAGATCGATGCCGAGACGGGCGCGGCTGGCGTCGTCGAGGGTCGCCTGCAGCTTGATGTCGGCGTCGCCGTCGGTCGGCTTGCGGTAGTCGAGCGAGGCCTGCTGCCCGTTGATCCGGACGTCGCCCTTGACCTGATAGCCCTGATTGTTGGCGATCACTTTCAGCGCGCTGGCTTCGAGCTTCTGATTCATCACCAGCTTGTCGGCGGCAAAGCCGGCGAGATCGGCGGCGATGCTGTAGGTGGTGTCGGCCTTGGTCAGTTCGCGCTTGATCGGCAGCCCGAGCACGACCTGGGCCGACACGTTCCCCTTGCTGGCATTGGGATCGATCAGCGTGCCGGAAAATTCGCTCAGGCGATCCGACGACAGGATTTCGGCGACCGCCGGCACCGGCGCGTCCAGCCGGAACTTGATCCGCGCCGGCGACGGCTTCGGCGCCATGTCGGGCACCTCGAACACGATGTCGGACAGCGTGAGCTTGCGGCCGGCCGGCGTATCCACCGCGCTCTGCCCGATATTGACGGTCGCGGTGCGGCCGGTGACGCGGGCCTTGAATTCCGCGTCGTGCAGGCTCGGCAGTTCGTCCACCGGATGCATCGCGACATTGCTGGCGAGAACGTTGACCGAAAGCCCGTCGTCAGGGATCGGCGGGCCTTTTCGCGACAGATTCTTGACCGGCGAATTGACCCCGATGTCGATGCGCTGGATCGTGCCCTTCTCGATCCGCTCGTTGACCCACTCGCGCACCTCCGGCACGATCAGAACCGGCCACATCCGCTTCAGCGCCGACACCGACATCGGCGTCCCGGAAAAGCCGAGCGTCAAGCGCGGTTCGCCGGCGTAGTCGACGCTGCCGGTGCCGGCGATGCCGATCTCGCCGTTGCTGAAATCGGCCTGCGTCAGCAGCACGCGGCGATTATCGGTGTCGAAGCGCACGCCGATCGCGATTCGGTTGAAGATCAGCGGCTGCTCGCCCTGCGCCCCGGGCAGCACGATGGTGCCGCCGCTGAAGCCGAGCCGCCAGTCCGGCGCGCTGTCGTTCGGCGGCTCCAGCGACGCCAGCAGCGTGATCCGGTTGTCGCCGGAGACGATCTTGAACGGCGCGACCAGCACGCGGCGGCCGGAATCCCATTCGACATTGAACTCCGCCTGGTCGATCGACATCGGATAGTCGGGCGTATCGCTGTCGATGATGACGCCGGCGCCCGCCGCGATCTTGCCGCGGAAGTAGGTCGGCAGGCCGTCGCGGCCGAGCTCGCCCCTGAGCTCGCCGGTGAGCGGAAAGTCCGCGCTGTAGGTCAGGTCCTTGGCCCGCAGCGCGAGCATGATGGTCCTGGTCGAGAGCTTGTCGGCGTGGATTTCGACCGAGCGCACGCCGTTCGACGGCGGCCCGACCGCGACCTTCAGCGACCAGGCGTTGGCGCCCTCCTCGCCGACGCTCATCGCGACGCCGCCTTTGCTCGGCCGGCGCAGGCTCAGCGTGATGTTCTCGAACGACCAGCGGTTGCCGCGCTGCTGATCGTCGACGATCAGATTGCCGTTCTTCAGCCCGATCTCGTTGAGGTTCTGACCGTCGAGCCCGGTCAGGCTGAGGCTGTCGAGCCAGTCCAGTCCTGCCAACAGCCCCTTGAAGGCATCCTGATTGTCGGCGGCGGGCACCTGCTTTTGCGGCGGGACCGCCGTCGTGCCCGGAGCGGTCGCAACCGGCGGCGGGGCGGCGACGTTTTCGGAGAACATCGGCTTGCGGTTGGTGGCCACGCCGGTCGCCAGCGGCCGCGTGTTGTCGCCGGTCGAGACGCTCACCTGCCCGTCCGGCGTGATCCGGATCGCCAATTCGGCATCGACCAGGTTGAGGCTCTCCGCGCGCAGCCGTCCCATCAGCAGCGCCGAGCCGGACAGCCGCACCTCGGCCTTCGGCGCGCTCGCCACCACCACACGGTCGCGGTCGCGCACCACGATGTCGCGGATCCGCACCGCGATCCTGATCCGGCCGGCGCGCTCGATCTGGGTGCCGCCGATCTCGACGGTATTGTCGTGACCGATGTTTTCCTCGATCGCCGCGGCCAGCCACGGCGTCGCGATGTCGAGATTGATCGGACCGGCGCCGAGCCACCACCACAATCCGCCGAAACAGACGCCGACGAACACGCCGAGCACCAGCACGGCGACGACGGTGCGTCTGACCCAGCGTTCGCCGGACATCCACTGCGTCACCGCTTGCAGCCGGTCGCCGAATTCGTGGAAGCGTGAGGTGGAGCGCGACAGCAGACGGCGTGCGCGGTGGCGCGCGACCTCGTCATGCTCGGAATCGTCGTTCCATGCGGTATCGGCCCATTGCGAGGACGGCGCCGCGCCGTGCCGGTCGGATGCGCGCTCGGAATCTTGGGGCGGCTTATTCCTGGCCATCTGCTCTCGGGCTACGCGCGTCTCGCAAGACAGATCGCCGACGGAAGCTCGCGCGCCGGCTGGCAGGCTTCGCTCCTGTGGCGGCATCGCTGCCAGTCCTCGGTTGAAACTGTTACGCGGCATGAGCCCTTTGGACCCAAGCGACAAACAAGGATGGCCTGCTGTTCGATTCCCTGTAACCATACTCCGAGGCCGGCGGATTTGCCCAGCGGCGGCGGTGCTGCGCGGACAGCCGATCGTCCGCCATCAATGACCCGCGGAAAACGACGAAAGGAAGGCGTATGTCCAAGCAAACGCGCAAGAAATCCTCCACGGCCGCGGCCGGTAAGTCAGCCGGGGCCGCTCCGGCCAAGACTGCCAAGACCGCGCCGTCGAAACCGGCGGCAGGCAAACTGCTCAAATCAGACGGAAAGCCTGCCAAAGCATCGCATAAACCGCAGACAAAAACGTTAAAGCCGGCGGCGGTCAAAACGCCCGTCAAACCAGCCGCAGCCGGGCTCGCCGAAGGCGCCAAGGCACCGGCCTTCACGCTGCAACGCGACGGCGGCAAGACCGTCAAGCTGGCGGAATTCGCCGGCAAGAAGCTGGTGATTTTCTTCTACCCCCGCGCCGACACGCCCGGCTGCACGACGGAGGCGATCGCCTTCACCCGGCTCGAAAGCGATTTCGCCGCGGCAAAGACCAGCGTGATCGGCGTCTCCGCCGATCCCTTGAAGAAGCAGGAAGCGTTTCGCGACAAGCACAGGCTCGGCGTTCCTCTGATGTCGGATGAGGCGCATCAGATGATCGAGGCCTATGGCGCCTGGGGCGAGAAGTCGATGTATGGCCGCAGCTTCGAAGGCATCCTTCGCACCACGGTTCTGATCGGCGCCGACGGCAAGGTCGCCAGGGTCTGGCGGAACGTCAAGGTCGACGGCCACGCCGACGAGGTGCTCGCCGCCGCCCGCGCGCTGTCGTGAGCGTTTTCCAAATATTAACCATGAGGGGGTCAGATTGCGCGTGAGTTGAGCCGAGGCGAACTTGTTCCGACCGGCGCGGAGTCCCGATGTCCCACCGTTCCGGTCACCATCCCGAATCGTCGCAGCACCATGCCCACGATCACGGATGGCCAGCCTCGCCTGCCGCTCGCCGATCGACGCCGCTGCACGGCGCGCCAAAGGCGCCGCCGCGCGACGCCGGCAGCTACACCATCGCCCATGCCGGCAAACAGGTTCGCGTCGGACCGGTGGCGTTCTGGATCGTGGTCGGGACCGTGACGGCGCTGGGCTGCTGGTCGGCCGCGACCGCGACATATTTCGCGTTCCGTGATGACGTCCTGACGCGATTGATCGCGCGCCAGGCCGACATGCAATACGCCTACGAGGACCGCATCGCCGAATTGCGCGCCAAGGTCGATCGCACCACCAGCCGGCAACTCCTTGACCAGGAGCAGTTCGACCAGAAGCTCGACCAGGTGATGCGGCGCCAGACCGTGCTGGAATCGCGTTCCAGCGCGCTGAGCGGCCTGCCCGACGCCGGCGTCACCGGCAGCATCAAGCCGTCGCGCGGCGGCGCTGCCGCGGCCGACACCACAGGCACGCCAAAACCCTCGCCGATCAGCGACACGGTGATTTTCGTGGCGCCGCCCGATCGCGAAGCCCGGCTGGAATCGCGCACCCCCGCGGCGATGCCGGCCTCGCAGCCCGGCCAGTTTGCCAAAATACAGGGCGTCGACAATGTGATCGTCAAGCTGCAGAGCTCGCTCGATCTGGTCGAAGGCCGCCAGATCGCCGCGCTCAGCTCCGTGGAAGAAGGCTACGAGTCCCGCGCCCGCCGGATGCGCGGCGTGCTCAACGATCTCGGCCTCGACGCCGCGCAACTCGAAGCCGCGACGCCGCGCCTCGGCATGGGCGGCCCGTTCGTGCCGGTGAAGGCGCCGATCGGCGACGCCAATGCGTTCGATCGCCAACTCTATCGCATCAATATCAGCCGCGCGCAGGTCGAGCGGCTCAATCGGACCCTGGCGCTGGTGCCTTATCGCAAGCCGGTGATCGGCGAGGTCGAATTCACCTCGGGCTTCGGCGTGCGCAGCGATCCGTTTCTCGGCCGCCCGGCGATGCATACCGGGCTCGATTTCCGCGCCGCCAGCGGCGACCCGGTGCGCGCCACCGCCAACGGCAAGGTGGTGTCATCGGGCTGGAGCGGGGGTTACGGCCGGATGGTCGAGATCGACCACGGCAACGGGCTCTCGACCCGCTACGGCCATCTGTCGGAAATTTCGGTCCGGGTCGGCGAGCCGATCAGGATCGGCCAGGTGATCGGCGCGGTCGGCTCGACCGGCCGTTCCACCGGCCCGCATCTGCATTACGAGACCCGGATCGACGGCGAGGCGGTCGACCCGCAGAAATTTCTGCGCGCCGGGGTGCGGCTCGGCGCGGGCTGAAGCTCCTCGGCTCCGCGGCGGAAGAAGCGTCCGCTTGCCTGCCACCAAAGCCCGTGCCAGCATTTCCGCTTTCGAAAGGCCGGCGCCATGTCGAAACTGCGATGCCTCGCCGCACTGTTGGCCTGCATGATCTGCGGCCCGGGCCTCGCCGCGGACAATGGCAACGTCGTCGCTTACGAGACGATCACGCCCGCCAGCGTCACCAGTGCGAGACCGACCTGCGCCAGCAAGGTCGAATGCGAGCAGAGCCACGCGCTGGTGTTCATCCACGGCATTTACGGCAGCGCCGAAACATTTGCGAGCCCGCAGATGGACTGGCCGACGTCGATCCCGGCCACCGTCAACGGCAAGCGCGTCGACGTCTACATCGTCGACTACAGGACCAAGCTGCTCGCCTGGCTGAAAAAAGACATCGCCAGTCTCGACGAGGTGGTCTACGCGGTGTTCGACGGCATGCGGCGCCAGGTGCTCGCCAACAACTACGCGTCGATCGGCCTGATCGGGCATAGCCTCGGCGGCAATGTCGCGACCTCCTATTTGCACACGGTGAAGACCGAGCTCGGCCACGACGCGCGTGCGCGGCATTCCTTCGTCCTGACGCTCGGAACGCCGACCGACGGCGCCGAAATCGCCGCGGTCGGGCTTTATCTGAAGCAGCTTCTGCTGATGCCGGACCCGCTGCTGACGTCGCTCAAAACCGACAACACCTTTCTTCGCATGCTCGCGCATTGGCGTTACTCCGAGAACGCCAAGGCGACGGCGTTCGATTGCCGCCCGATCGGTTTTCATGCCGGCCTGGAGGGCAAGAGCCTCTACGGCGTCAAGATCGTATCCGCCGAGACCGCGACGTTCATGGACGATTTCAACTTCCACATCGACTACCGCACCTTCGACGAGCTCGATCATTCCAGCATCGCAAAGCCGACCAGCAAGGACGACGGCAGCGTCTACGCCTGGGCGAACGACATTATGACAAAAGAATTCGACCGCGCCGACAGATGGCGCGCGGCGCATGCCGACGGGAATCTGTGCAGGAAGATTTATTGAGACACCGGAGTGGCGCGAGCCGCTTCTTCGATCGGGCCGCGCGCTACTCCACATCCTCGACGCTGCCGGGCCCCGTTCCGAAGGCGCGCTGCGCCAGGGTCGCGGCCATGAACTCGTCGAGGTCGCCGTCGAGCACGCCGCCGGTATCCGAGGTCTGCACGCCGGTGCGCAGGTCCTTCACCATCTGATAGGGCTGCAGAACATACGACCTGATCTGATGGCCCCAGCCGATGTCGGTCTTGGCGGCCTGGTCGGCAGCGGCCTGCTCCTCGCGCTTCTTGAGTTCGATCTCATAGAGCCGCGCGCGCAGCATGTCCCACGCCTGCGCCTTGTTCTTGTGCTGCGACCGCCCGGCCTGGCAGACCACCGCGACGCCGGTCGGGATATGCGTCAGCCGCACCGCGGATTCGGTCTTGTTGACGTGCTGGCCGCCGGCGCCGCCGGAACGCATGGTGTCGACGCGGACATCGGACTCCGCAATGTCGATCTTGATCGAATTGTCGACCACCGGGAAGATCGCCACGCTCGAAAACGAGGTGTGCCGCCGCGCGTTGGAATCGAACGGCGAGATCCGCACCAGGCGGTGCACGCCGGCCTCGGTCTTGAGCCAGCCATAGGCGTTGTGGCCGGATATCTGGATCGTCGCCGATTTGATGCCGGCCTCCTCGCCTTGCGTCTCTTCCAGATACTCGATCTTGAAGCCATGCTTCTCGGCCCAGCGGGTGTACATCCGCAGCAGCATCGAGGCCCAGTCCTGGCTCTCGGTGCCGCCGGCGCCGGCATGGACTTCGAGATAGGAATCGAAGCGGTCGGCCTCGCCGCCGAGCAGCGCCTCCAGTTCGCGCCGCGCGACCTCTTTCTTCAGCGCCTTCAGCGCGGCTTCGGCCTCCACGATCACGCCGTCATCGCTCTCGGCCTCGCCGAGTTCGATCATCCCGACATGGTCGTCGAGTTCGCGCGTGACCTTGCCGATGCCGCCGAGCGCATCCTCCAGCGAGGTGCGCTCCTGCATCAGCTTCTGGGCTTTCTGCGGATCGTTCCAGAGATTGGGGTCTTCGGCGAGCGTGTTCAGCTCTGCGAGGCGCGCCGTGGATGCATCGACGTCAAAGATGCCTCCTCAACAGCCCGACCGACTGCTTGATCTCTTCGACGAGGCGTTCGATTTCAGGGCGCATGATTTATCCCGCTATCTACAACGTCCGTTTACCCGCCGAGGCGCGAACATTCAACCGCGCAGTCCATCCTGGCCGGACTGATCAGACCGGCAGCACAACCGCGCGACTTCGACAGACATTGACACCCATCGCTCTCTGCGCCAGTTTAAACGCGGTTGATGCGGCCTGCCGGTTGCGCCCTTCCGGGGAACGGTGAACGTATCGCGCCTTCCAAGGCCAATCCTTTGCCCGAGCGACCGGGTCAGCAACGCAACCACCTGACACGCCTGGTTCGCTCATTGCAAAAGGATGTCAACCATGCGCAATTTTCGCGATGCAAAGTCTATGGCGCAGACCCTGCGCGAATCCCTCACCGAGAAGGCGGTTGTTATCAGCCACGGCGAAAGCCTTGAACTGGTGTCCAGAATGCTGGGCGTCGCCGACTGGAACACGCTATCGGCACTGCTGAAGGCCGATCCCCGAGAATCCGCGGCACCGGCCACGCCGCGTCGGGAAGGACTGATCCATTATCCCGCGATTCCGATCAGGGATCTCGTCCCGTTCCCGACGATGACGTTTCCGCTTTTCATCGGCCGGGAAAAAACCAAACAGGCCCTCGATCAGGCGTTCGCGCAACGGCGCGAAGTCGTGCTGGCCGTTCAAAAAGATGCCGACGTCGATAATCCCGGATTTGACGATCTTTACGAGGTCGGCACCCTTGCAACGCTGATGGAAGTCGATCGGCTGCAGGACGACACCATGAAAGTCCTCGTGCAGGTCCATCGGCGCGTCGCGATCAACAGCTTCGCAGGCGAGAACGGCGCGTTTCAGGCCGAGATATCCGACATCAGCGAAGGCCCGATTCCCGATGCTCCCGACCTCATTGCAAGCGCTGTCACGCGGTTCAAAAGCTACGCCGCCGCTCATGATCATCGGATCGTCGGGACCGTGCCGCCGCTGGATCAGATCCGCGATCCCGGACGGCTCGCGGATGTGATCGCGTCGCAACTCGGCGTGCCGCTTCGCACCAAACAGGCGCTGCTCGCAACGCTCGATCCGCTTGAGCGGCTCGAACGCGCGCACGCGCTGATGGAAAATGCCGTCGCGCCGCCGCGCTCCCGTGCCATCGCGGCGACGCTCGATCGCGCGCTCGCCGATGCCCGTCAGCGCCGGCACAGCCACGCGACACTGGAGCATCTTTTGCTGGCGCTGGCGGATGACGCGGATGCCGCCGCCGTCATGCGAAGCTGCGGCGTCGATCTCGGCGCGCTGAGAAGCAACCTCGTCGGTTATATCGACACCGGCTTGACGCGGCTTTTGACCGGACGAAAGGATGCCCCTCAACCGACCGCAGCATTTCAGCGCGTCACCCAGCGCGCCGGAATGCAGGCGTGGGAGTTGCAACGCGCGGCGACAACGGGCGCCGACATTCTCGTGGCGCTTTTCACGGAGTGGCAAAGCCCCGCCGTGCAGATGCTGGTCCAGCAGCAGATGACGCGCAAGGCCGCGCTCGATGTCGTCATGAAGCAGGACGCCGAGCAAGGCTGAGCGGCAATGGCGGGCTGTTAGAGCGCGATGACTTCTCGAATCGTCATCCCGCTCTATCCTTATGTTCGGGCATGTTTTTTTCGGAAAACCAGCACCCACTTTTCCGGATCATGCCCTAGAGCATTTTCTGGTTGAGTTTACGCGTATCCTGCATGAGCGAAGTAGTTTTG
>CAXUBE010000088.1:0-9521 GCA_964249215.1 uncultured Rhodopseudomonas sp.
GCAGGCCGGCATTCGGATAGGCGCACACCAACGTATCGGCGACGCGGCCGATGTCGGCGATGTGCGCGCGCAGATCTTCGGCGCCGAGCGCGCAGTTGAATCCGATGGTGATCGGCCGGGCGTGCCGCACCGAATTCCAGAACGCCTCGGGGAGTTGCCCGGAGAGCAGACGGCCTGATTTGTCGGTGATGGTGCCGGAGATCATCACCGGCACGTCGATGCCGCGCGCCTCGCAAATCTCCGCGATGGCGTAAAGTCCGGCCTTGGCGTTCAGCGTGTCGAAGATGGTTTCAAGCAGCAGCAGGTCCGCGCCGCCGTCCAAAAGGCCGTTGATCTGCTCGCTGTAGGCGATGCGCAGGTCGTCGAAGGTGACGGCGCGGTAGCCGGGCGACGAGACGTCGGGCGAGATCGACGCGGTGCGGTTGGTCGGGCCGATCGCGCCGGCGACGAAGCGCGGCTTGCCGTCCTCGGCTTCGACGGTGATCGCGGCGTTCTTGGCGAGACGCGCGCCCTCAAAGCTCATCTCGTAGGCAATTGCGGACAGGTCGTAATCGGCCTGCGCGATCGAGGTCGAGGAGAACGTGTTGGTGGCGACGATATCGGCGCCGGCGCGAAGATATTGCGCGTGGATGTCCTCGATCGCGTCGGGCTGGGTCAGAATCAAGAGGTCGTTGTTGCCGCGCAGGTCGCGACGGAAATCCTTGAACCGCGCGCCGCGAAACGCCGCCTCGTCGAATTGCAGCGCCTGGATCATGGTGCCCATCGCGCCGTCGAGCACGAGAATGCGCTCCGCGGCCGCGGCGAGCAGAGCGGTTCGTTTTGCAGACGGCAGGGACATCGTGATCACGCCGCCTTGCGCGCGCCGTTCGTGCGGATGCCGAGCAGATGGCTGATCGCGAACACCAGGTCGGCGCGGTTCATGGTGTAGAAATGAAAGCTATCGACGCCGTGCTTGGCGAGCTTGTGCACCTGCCCCGCCGCGACGGCGGCCGCGACCAGCTTGCGGGTCTCGGCGTCGTCGTCGAGGCCTTCGAATTTCTTTGCCAGCCAGTCCGGCATCGACGCGCCGGTCCGCGCCGCGAAATTGGCGGCCTGCTTGAAATTCTGCACCGGCAAGATGCCCGGCACGATCGGGATGTCGATGCCGCGCGCCCGCACGCGATCGACATAGCGAAAATACAGATCATTATCGAAGAAGAACTGGGTGATCGCGCGCGTCGCGCCGGCGTCGACCTTGGCCTGAAGCATGTCGATGTCGGCGTCGAAACTGGCGCTCTCCGGATGGCGCTCGGGATAGGCCGACACCGTCACCTCGATATCGGGATGCCGGCGCTTGATTGAAGCCACCAGGTCAGCCGAATTGCGATAACCCTGCGGATGCGGCGCGTAAGCGCCGCCGAGACCGCTCACGGGATCGCCACGCAGCGCCACGATGTGGCGCACGCCGATCTCGTGATAGCGCTCGACCACCTCGTCGACGTCGGCGCAGCGCGCATCGACGCAGGTGAGGTGAGCCGCGGGGGTGAGGCGGGTCTCGGCCAGGATCCGCGCGATGGTGGAATGGGTGCGCTCGCGGGTCGAGCCGCCGGCGCCATAGGTGACCGAGACAAATTCCGGCATCAGCGGCGCGAGCCGGCTGATCGAATCCCAGAGATTGGCCTCCATCTCGGCCGACTTCGGCGGAAAGAATTCGAACGAGATCGCGGGGGTTTTCGGCGACGTCAAGTCAGTCATAGGGTCCCCCGCTCCAAAGCAAACGCGACGCGATACAAAACTTGGTTGCATGCTGCTTTGCGGCAGCGGCACCAAATAAAGCAAATACGACCGGGAGGCCAGCCCAACGAGCTATCGATGTAGGTGGGAAAATGCCCACAAAAACCTATTATGTGCCGAAACGATCTGGTCAACCTGATAGGCGTGGGTCGCATTCGGCTCAAATATGACAAAGAAACTGCATTTTTCGAGCGATTTTCTCCATAAGCCGGATGGGCAGTTCCTTGTTCCACGAACTTTTCAAGTGTCAGTCCGCGGTCGCCAGCACAAGTTCCGGCGCGCCTGCACCATTGCCGCGCGGCCGTCACGCCCTAACTCTAAGCCATGATTCCGTTGTCCATTCTTGACCTGTCGGTCGTCACCAGCGCCACGCCGCCGGCCGCGGCGTTGCGCAACAGCATCGATCTGGCGCGGCATGCCGACCGGCTCGGCTATGCGCGTTATTGGCTCGCCGAGCATCACAATCTGCCGTCGGTCGCAAGCCCGGCGCCCGATCTCATGATCGGGCAGATCGCCGCGGTGACCAAACACATCCGGGTCGGTTCCGGCGGCGTGATGCTGCCGAACCACGCGCCGTTGATGGTCGCCGAGCGTTTCAAGATGCTCGAAGCGCTGTTTCCCGGCAGGATCGATCTCGGGCTCGGGCGCGCGCCGGGCACGGACGGCGCGACGGCCCATGCGCTGCGCAGCCGGCTCGATCGCCGCGAGGGCGACGATTTTCTGGAGCGGCTGCATGAATTGACGTTGTGGGAGACGCGCGATTTCCCGCCCGGCCATGCCTACAACAACGTGGTGGCGATGCCCGACGATACGCCGCTGCCGCCGATCTGGCTGCTCGGCTCGAGCGACTACAGTTCAGAACTCGCCGCGCAGGTCGGCATGGGCTTCGCCTTCGCGCATCATTTCGCATCCTTCGATGCCGCCGATGCGCTGGTCCACTACCGCGCACGCTTCAAGCCGTCGGGCTGGCGCAGCAAAGCGCACGGCATCCTCGCGGTGGCCGCGGTGGTTGCCGCTACCGACGTGGAAGCCGAGCGGCTGGCGTCGTCGATGGATCTCAACCGGCTTCGCCGCGATCGCGGCCAGTTCGCGCCGCTGCCGAGCGTCGAGGAGGCGCTGGCCTATCCTTATTCGGACGCCGAGCGCGTCTCGGTGGCGCGCAACCGCGTGCGGCTGTTCGTCGGCAGTGCCGCAACCGTGATGCAGAAGATGCAGCCGCTGATCGAGGCGAGCCAGGCCGACGAGTTGATGGTGATCACCGCGATCTTCGACCACGAGGCGCGCAAGCGCTCTTACAGTTTGCTGGCGGATGCGTTTGGAGTAGGCAAGCAAGCGGCGGCCTAGGCTTCAGCCTGCGTTTTCTGCAAACGTCGCGCGGAACGGATGCGCCGGATAAACGCCGACCACGCGCAATTCCTTGGAGAAGAATTTCAGCTCCTCCAGCGCGAAGGCGAGATTTTTGTCGTCGGGATGGCCGTCGACATCGGCGTAGAATTGCGTGGCGAAGAAATTGCCGTCGACCATATAGCTTTCCAGCTTGGTCATGTTGACGCTGTTGGTGGCGAATCCGCCCATCGCCTTGTAGAGCGCGGCGGGAAGGTTGCGCACCCGGAAGACGAAGGTCGTGACCAGCGGCCCGGAGCCTTGCACGGCCCATTTCGCCTCGCGCGCCAGTACCACGAAGCGCGTGGTGTTGTGGGTCTCGTCCTCGATATCTTCCGCCAGAATATCGAGACCGTAAATATCGGCCGCGAGCTTCGATGCGATCGACGCGCAGCTTTTATCGCCGCGCTCGGCGACGATGCGCGCGGAGCCCGCGGTATCGCCCGACACGATCGGCCGGATGCCGAGCTTGCGGATGATGCGGCGGCATTGCCCGAGCGCGTGGACATGGCTCTCGACCGTCTTGATTTCGGCGAGCTTGGCGCCGCGCGGCCCCATCAACTGGTGATGGATCGGCAAGAACCATTCGCCGACGATGAACAATCCGGATTGCGGCAGCAGATGATGGATGTCGGCGACCCGGCCGGCGACCGAGTTCTCGATCGGGATCATGCCAAGGTCAGCGTCGCCCGAGGTAATCGCGGCGAGCGCGTCCTCGAAGGTGGGACAGGGCAGCGGCTCGGCGGACGGATAGGCGTCCACGATGGCGATATGGGAATTCGCGCCAGGCTCGCCCTGGAATGCGATTTTCAAGGTTGCGGTCATGGCGCCTTGTATCAGCGTCTCAGCGTTTGGCCAGTATGGACCGGGCGGTTTCGAGGTCGGCCGGCGTGTCCACGCCGCGTGGGACGGCATCGACCAGCGTCACGTCGATCCGCATCCCGGCCTCGAGCGCGCGCAACTGCTCCAGCTTCTCGCGCTGCTCGAGCGGCGAGGGGGCAAGCCCCACGAAGCGCGCGAGCGCGGCGCGCCGATACGCGTAGAGCCCGATATGGTGATAGCGCGGACCCTCGCCCCATGGCGCGGTGGCGCGGGTGAAGTAAAGCGCGTGCAGCCGCGAGGGGCCGACCGGCGATCCGATCACCTTGACGACGTTGGGATTGGTCGCTTCTTCCTCGCTGTGAATGTTGGCGGCGAGCGTCGCGATATCCACCTCGGCGTCTTGCAGCGGCGCCAGCACGGCGCCGATCTGGTCGGGGAGGATGGTCGGAAAATCGCCCTGCAGGTTGATCACGGTTTCGATCAGACCGTCAGGGTCGATCTGTTCAAGCGCCTCGAAGATGCGGTCCGAGCCGGACGGATGATCGGCGCGCGTCATCACGGCCTTGCCGCCATACGCGAGTACGACGTCGGCGATCTCCGGCGTGTCGGTGGCGACCGCGACCGGGCCGATGCCGGCGGCCTCGGCCCTGCGCAGCACATGCACGATCATCGGCAGGCCGGCGATCTCCAGCAGCGGCTTGCCGGGCAGCCGCGTTGCCGCCATCCGTGCGGGAATCAGGACCAGCGTGGGGGCATCAGTCATTGGAACGGTCATACGGGTTGCCAGCGCAGGGGCAAACCGTTATCTGATCGAAAATATCGCCATCTCGCGGTTGCGATATCCGATCCTCGCCAACGTCGCTGGCGCGACGACCCGGAGCCTTGACCGACTATGGACTCCTTCGAGCTCAACAAGATTCTCGGCGCCGTTCTGGCCACCTGCCTCGTCCTCTTGATCACCAACTTCACCGCTCAGGCGCTGTTCACGCCGACCAAGGTCGAAAAGCCCGGCTTCGAGATCGCGGTGAAAGAGGAGGCGCCGGCTGCCGGCAAGGAGACCGCCGCGCCGTCCGAGCCGATCGAGAAGCTGCTGCAGACCGCCTCGATCGAGAAGGGCGCCGCCGCCGCCAAGAAATGCGCGGCCTGCCACACGTTTGAAAAGGGCGGCCCCAATCGCGTCGGCCCCAATCTGTTCGGCATCGTCGACCGTCCGCGCGCCACCCAGGCCGGCTTCAACTATTCGGCGCCGATGAAGGCCAAGGGCGGCAATTGGAGCTTCGACGAGCTCAACAAGTTCATCGCCAATCCCAAGGGCTATATCCCGGGCACCGCGATGGGCTTCGCCGGCATCCAGAAGGACAGCGAACGCGCCGACGTGATCGACTATTTGCACAGTCTGGCGGATACCCCGGTACCGTTGCCGACCGCGTCGAAATAGCGCCTTCCAAAAATCCGGCTGCGCCCCCTATCAGCCCGCTGCCCCGGCCGCGGGCCTTTCGTGCGCGGCCGGCCCGCGACGGGGCGTTTGGCCGCAACGGCTGGCCGGGACGGGGTGATATCGTCCTGAAAATGCGGCATAGTCGGTCGAATCCTCGCCTTAAATTCCCCGTCTAATCGCGCTCCGTCCATACAGGAATTTCGTACTTTGGATCTCACCCGACGACACGTTCTGCAAGCCGGCGCGATTGCCGTCGCCGCGCCAGCGTTCGGCTTGGCGCCGCCGGCCGGCGCAACCGCCGCCGAGACGGAGACCACGTTCCGACACGGGCTGTCGCTGTTCGGCGAACTGAAATATCCGGCCGGCTTCGCCCGCTTCGACTATGTCGATCCCAATGCCCCGAAGGGCGGCCTCGCTCGCCAGATCTCGATCGGAACGTTCGACAACTTCAATCTCGCGGTCTCCGGGGTGAAGGGCAACATCGCGCCCGCCGTCGGCCTGATCTACGAGACGCTGATGACCCCGTCGCTAGACGAAGTCGGCACGGAATATGGCCTGATGGCGGAAGGCGCCGCGCATCCCGACGATTTTTCGTGGGTGATCTACCGGCTGCGCGCCGAAGCGCGCTGGCACGACGGCAAGCCGGTGACGCCGGAAGACATCATTTTCTCGCTTGACGCACTGAAGAAATACAGCCCGCGGTATGCGTCGTACTACCGGCACGTCGTGAACACCGAAAAAACCGGCGACCGCGAGGTCCGCTTCACCTTCGACGCGCCGGGCAACCGTGAATTGCCGACCATCGTCGGCGAACTCGTGGTGCTGCCGAAGCATTGGTGGGAGGGCACCGACGCGGAAGGCCGCAAGCGCGACATTTCCGCGACCACGCTGGAGAAGCCGCTGGGCTCGGGGCCATATCGCATCAAGGACTTCGTCGCGGGTCGCTCGGTGACGCTGGAGCGGGTGAAGGACTACTGGGGCGCTTCCGTGCCGACGCGGCTCGGCAGCAATAATTTCGATGAGCTGCGGTTTGAATTCTTCCGCGACAACGTGGTGGCGCTGGAAGCCTTCAAGGCGGACCAGGCCGACTGGATCGTCGAGAATTCGGCAAAGCAATGGGCGACCGCCTACGACTTTCCCGCCGTCGGCGACAAGCGCGTCGTCAAGGAAGAATTCCCGATCAACGATTCCGGCCGGATGCAGGCGTTCATCTTCAACCTGCGCCGCGACACCTTCAAGGACGCGCGGCTGCGGCGCGCCTTTAACTACGCGTTCGATTTCGAGGAAATGAACAAGCAGTTGTTCTACGGCCAGTACAAGCGCATCGGCAGCTACTTCGAAGGCACCGAGCTTGCGTCGAGCGGCCTGCCGGAAGGCCAGGAACTGGCGCTGCTGGAGCCGCTGCGCGATAAACTGCCGGCCGAACTGTTCACCGCGCCCTATGCCAATCCGGTGAGCGGCAATCCCGAAGCGGTGCGCGCCAATCTGCGCGAAAGCACGCGGCTTCTGAAGGAAGCGGGCTTCGACATCCGCGAACGCAAACTTGTCGATCCCGCCGGCAAGCCGGTCAGCGTCGAAATACTGGTGCAGGATCCGTCGTCGGAGCGCATCGCGCTGTTCTACAAGCCCTCGCTCGAGCGCATCGGCGTGACGACGTCGATCCGCACCGTCGACGACGCGCAATACCAGAACCGGATTCGCGCGTTCGACTTCGACATCATTACCGACGTCTGGGGCCAGTCGCTGTCGCCCGGCAACGAGCAGCGCGAATATTGGGGCTCGCAGAGTGCCGACCAGCCGGGTTCGCGAAACACCATCGGCATCAAGAATCCCGCGATCGACGCGCTGATCGAGAAGGTGATCTTCGCCGAGAACCGCGCGGCCCTCGTCGCCGCGACCAGGGCGCTCGACCGCGTCCTGCTTTGGAACGCCTATGTGGTGCCGCAGTTCACCTACGGCTTTGCGCGCTATGCGCGGTGGGATCGCTTAACCCACGCCGACCCGTTGCCGAAATATGCGCGCGCCGGGTTGCCGTCGTTGTGGTGGTACGATCCTGACAAGGCGGCCAGGATCGGCAAGCGGTCTTGAGGGACCTTTCGTGCATGGCGCAACTCGACCGGCGGAACGTGCTCGGTTTAGGTCTCGGCGTCGGCGCGATGGCAGCGGCATGGGACTTCGCCGCGGCCGCCGAAGGTGAGACGCAGGCGCACGGCATCTCGGCGTTCGGCGACCTGAAATATCCCGCCGACTTCCATCACTTCGACTATGTCAACGTCGATGCTCCGAAAGGCGGGATCTTCACGACGATTCCTTCCAACCGCGCCTTCAACCAGTCGTTCCAGACCTTCAATTCGCTGAACGCGTTCATCCTCAAAGGCGACGGCGCGCAGGGCATGGGCATGACCTTCGCGCCGCTGATGGTGCGCGCCGGCGACGAACCCGATGCGATGTACGGGTTGGTCGCGCAGTCGGTGGCGATCTCGCCGGACGGCCTCAGCTATCGCTTCACGCTGCGGCCGCAGGCGCGCTTCCACGACGGCAGCAAGCTTACCGCGCGCGACGTGGCGTTCTCGCTGACGACGCTGAAGTCCAGGGGCCACCCGTTGATCACGCAGCAGATGCGCGACATGGCGACGGCGGTCGCGCCCGACGACGCCACGGTGATCGTCACCTTTGCGCCGAAGCGCGGTCGCGACGTGCCGCTGTTCGTGGCCGCATTGCCGATCTTTTCGCAAGGCTACTACGGCACGCGTCCGTTCGACGAATCGACGCTGGAAATTCCGCTGGGCAGCGGGCCCTACAAGGTCGGCAAGTTCGAAGTCGGCCGCTATATCGAATTCGAACGCGTCAAGGATTGGTGGGCCGCCGAATTGCCGGTCAGTCGCGGGAGCTATAATTTCGACAGCGTGCGCTACGATTTCTATCGCGACCGCGACGTTGCCTTCGAGGGCTTTACCGGCCGCAACTACCTCTACCGCGAGGAATTCACCTCGCGAATCTGGAACACGCGCTACGACTTCCCAGCCGTCGGCGACGGCCGCGTCAAGCGCGAGATGCTGCCGGACGACACCCCGTCCGGCGCGCAGGGCTGGTTCATCAATACGCGGCGCGACAAGTTCAAGGACCCGCGCGTCCGCGAAGCGCTCGGCAACGCGTTCGATTTCGAATGGACCAACAAGACCATCATGTATGGCGCCTATGTCCGCACGGTGTCGCCGTTTCAGAATTCCGACATGATGGCGGTCGGGCCGCCGTCGGACGAGGAAGTCGCGTTGCTGGAGCCGTTTCGCGGCAAGGTGTCCGACGAGGTGTTCGGTGCGCCTTACATGCCGCCGGTATCCGACGGATCGGGACAGGATCGTACGCTGCTGCGTAAGGCTGTGCAATTGCTCAACGACGCCGGCTTCGTGGTCAAGGACGGCAAGCGCGTCACGCCGCAGGGCGAACCGTTGCGCATCGAATTCCTGCTCGAGGAGCCGTCGTTCCAGGCCCATCACATGCCGTATATCAAGAATCTCGGCACGCTCGGCATCGAGGCGACGCTGCGGCTGGTCGATCCCGTGCAATTCCGCGCCCGGCGCGACGATTTCGATTTCGACATCGCGATCGAACGCTTCAGTTTCTCGACGGTGCCGGGCGATTCGCTGCGCTCGTTTTTTTCGATGCAGGCCGCTGCCACAAAAGGCTCGAACAATCTCGCCGGCATTTCCGACCCGGCGGTCGACGCAATGATGGATCAGGTAATCGCCGCCGATACCCGCGCCAGGCTCGTCGTCGCCGCGCGCGCGCTCGACCGCATCATCCGCGCTGGCCGCTACTGGGTGCCGCAATGGTACGCCGCCTCGCACCGGCTGGCCTATTGGGACGTGTTCGGGCATCCGCCGAACC
Organism: uncultured Rhodopseudomonas sp.; assembly: GCA_964249215.1. GTDB lineage: Bacteria > Pseudomonadota > Alphaproteobacteria > Rhizobiales > Xanthobacteraceae > CAXUBE01. The sequence goes on from CAXUBE010000088.1 coordinate 9,305, forward strand.
TGCCGAAATATCTCGGTGTCGGCGCCCCCGATCTGTGGTGGTCGTCGAACAACGCGGCCGCGGCCGGATCGAAATAGCATGAACGCCTATATTGCCCGACGCATCCTGCTGATGCTTCCGACCCTGCTCGGAATCCTGATGGTGTCGTTCGTGGTGGTGCAGTTCGCGCCGGGCGGACCGGTCGAGCGCGTGATCGCGCAGCTCTCCGGCGCCGACA
>CAXUBE010000089.1:0-9490 GCA_964249215.1 uncultured Rhodopseudomonas sp.
CGGTGGCGACCGCCGGCGTGCCGAAATTCACCGTGGTGATCGGCGGCTCCTATGGTGCGGGCAATTACGGCATGTGCGGGCGCGCTTATTCACCGCGGTTTCTGTGGATGTGGCCGAACGCGCGCATCTCGGTGATGGGCGGCGAGCAGGCCGCGATGGTGCTGAGCCAACTGCGCCGCGACAACATCGAATCCAAGGGCGGAACATGGTCCGTCGAGGAGGAGGAAGCGTTTCGCGCCCCGACGCGGCAGCAGTTCGAAACCCAGGGCAGCCCGTACTACGCGACCGCGCGGCTGTGGGACGATGGCGTGATCGATCCGGCCGACACGCGGCTGGTGCTGGGCCTCGGCCTTTCGGCGTCGGCCAACGCGCCGATCGAGCCGACGCGCTTCGGCCTGTTCAGGATGTGATGATGCAGCCGTCAGCCTTGTACCGGCGTTTCCGCACGCTGCTGATCGCCAACCGCGGCGAGATCGCCTGCCGCGTCATCCGCACCGCGCGCGCGATGGGCTTGCGCACCGTCGCGGTGTATTCCGAGGCCGACCGCGACGCGATGCACGTCGCGATGGCCGACGAGGCCGTGCTGATCGGCCCGGCACGGGCGCTCGACAGTTACCTGAATATCGCGCGCGTCGTCGCAGCGGCCAGACAGAGCGGCGCCGAGGCGATCCATCCGGGCTACGGGTTTCTGTCGGAAAGCGCCGAATTCGCGCAGGCCTGTTTCGACGCGGGTCTGGTCTTCGTCGGCCCCACCGCGGCGATGATCACCGCGATGGGTTCGAAATCCGGCTCCAAGGCGCTGATGGAAAAGGCCGGCGTGCCGCTGGTGCCGGGCTTCCATGGCGAGGCGCAGGACGAAGCGACGCTGGCGCAGGCGGCCGAGCGCATCGGTTTTCCGGTGCTGGTGAAGGCTTCCGCCGGGGGCGGCGGCCGCGGCATGCGGATCGTGCGCAGCGCGGAGGAGCTATCAGCCGCAATCGTCAGCGCCAAGCGCGAGGCCAAGGCCGCGTTCGGCGACGACCGCATGCTGATCGAGAAATACGTGCAGAATCCGCGCCATATCGAGGTGCAGGTGATCGGCGACAGCCATGGCAATCTGGTGTCGCTGTTCGAGCGCGAATGCACGCTGCAGCGCCGGCATCAGAAGGTGATCGAGGAGGCGCCGTCGCCGACGCTGGATTCCGCGCAGCGCGAGGCGGTGTGCGCCGCCGCACGCAAGGCCGCGGCGGCGGTGAACTATGTCGGCGCGGGCACGATCGAATTCGTCTCCGACGGCCACGACGTGTTCTTCATCGAGATGAACACGCGCCTGCAGGTCGAGCATCCGGTGACCGAACTGATCACCGGCGTCGATCTCGTCGAATGGCAGTTGCGCGTCGCGTTCGGCGAGAAGCTGCCGCTGACGCAGGACCGGATCGCGTTCGATGGCTGTGCGATCGAGGCGCGGGTCTATGCGGAAAATCCGGCGAAGAACTTCATGCCGTCGGTCGGTCGGATCCTCACATGGCGCACGCCGCCCGCAACGGGCGGTCTGCGGATCGACGCCGGTTACCGGGAGGGCGATGCGGTATCGCCCTATTACGATGCGATGCTCGCCAAGGTGATCGCGTGGGCGCCGACCCGCGACGCCGCGATCGACCGGCTCGATCACGGCTTGCGGGAGATCGACGTCCGCGGCGTCGTCACCAACATTCCGTTCCTGTCGGCGCTGGTCACGCATCCGCAGGTGCGCGCCAACGCCATCGACACCGGCTTTATCGAGCGCGAACTGAAAACCCTGACGCCGCTGCCGGCGCCGCCGGGCGATCTCGAGCTTGCCGCCGCGGTGGCGGCGATCCTGCGTGCCGAGAGCGACGCGGCCGGCGCGGATAAAGACTCGCCCTGGCGCGCCGACGGCTGGATGCCGGTCGGCCGCCGCAAGCGGCTGTTCAGGTTCCGAGACGGAGCGGGCGAGCGCAGCGTGGTGCTGCATTATGGCGGCGGCGCCCCGAGCCTGCTGATCGATGGCCGCGAACTGATGATCAGTCATTCGCCGTGGCCGGACGGCGTCGATCTGGCGCTCGACGGCGCGCGCTCGCGCATCGTCGCCGATGTCGGCGGACGGGACATCGACCTGCGCAGTCGCAACGGCCGCTTCGCGCTGCATTGGGTCGATCCGTTCGGCGGCGAGATCGACGAGCAGATCGGCGAGGACAGGATCGTGGCGCCGTTGCCGGGCACCGTCGTCGCGCTGTTGGCGGAGGAGGGCGCGATGTTGGACAAGGGCGCCGCGATCCTCACGCTTGAAGTGATGAAGATGGAGCAGACGCTGCGCGCGGCGTTCGCCGGCAAGCTTACGCGCATCAAATGCAAGGTCGGCGATATCGTGCAGGAAGGCGTCGAACTCGCCGAGATGGAGCCGGCGGCGTGAGCGCGTCATGAGCGACGCCGTCCGGATCGTCGAGGTCGGCCCGCGCGACGGGCTTCAGAACGAGAAGACCTTCGTCGGCGTCGAAGCGCGAATCGCGTTCGTCCAGGCGCTGCTCGGCGCGGGGCTCGACCTCATCGAGGTCGGCGCGTTCGTTTCGCCGAAGGCGATCCCGCAAATGGTCGGCTCCGGCGAGGTGCTGCGCGCGGCGCTGACGCATGCCGGTGAATTCCACGTGCTGGTGCCCAACGAAAAAGGCTACGACGCCGCGCGCGCCGCCGGCGCCAGGGTGATCGCGGTGTTCGCGTCGGCATCTGAAGGATTTTCCCGCGCCAACATCAATTGCTCGGTGGCGGAATCGATCGCGCGCTTCACGCCGGTGATTGCGCGCGCCAAAGCCGACGGCGTCAAGGTACGCGGTTACGTGTCGTGCGTGCTGGGTTGCCCGTTCGACGGCGAGGTGAAACCGCAGGCCGTGGTCGATGTCGCAAAAGCCCTGTGGGACCTCGGCTGCTACGAAATCTCGATCGGCGATACCATCGGCGTCGGCACGCCGCGAAAGGTCCGCGAATTGCTGCGCGCCTGCGCGCAGGACGTTCCGATCGCGGGACTGGCGATGCATTTTCACGACACTTACGGCCAGGCGCTCGCCAACCTCTATGCGGGAATGGAGGAGGGCGTCCGCGTCATCGATTCCGCCGCCGGCGGGCTCGGCGGCTGTCCCTATGCACCGGGGGCGACCGGCAACGTCGCGACCGAGGACGTGGTGTACATGCTGGAAGGGATGGGGATCGCGACCGGCGTCGATATGGCGAAGCTGGTAGCTGCAACCAACAGTGTCAGCGCGCTGATCGGGCGGCCGCCGGCGAGCCGGGTGGTGGCGGCGCTGAATGCCAAGAGGGCGAGTGGCGAATAGGGAGTAGCGAGTAGAAGTTTCGCTATTCGCTATTCGCTATTCGCTCCTTCCTATCTCCCCCCGTCCGGTCCCATCACCAGGTCCGGCAGCGCCGTGGAGATCTGCGGCACGAAGCACAACAGCACGACCGCGAGCATCATCAGCAGCACGAAGGGCAGCGTCCCCCAGATCACGTCGATCAGCGGGATGTCCGGCGCGACGTTGCGGATCACGAAGATGTTCAACCCGACGGGGGGATGGATCAGCCCCATCTCCATCACGATCGTCATCACGATGCCGAACCAGATGATGTCGAAGCCGGCCGCGCGCAGCGGCGGCAGGATGATCGGCGCGGTCATCAGGATGATCGACACCGGCGGGAGGAAGAACCCGAGGATCACCACCATCACCAGGATCGCGGCGAGCAGTTCCCAGCGCGGCAGATGCATCGCCACGATCGATTCGGCGACCGATTGCGAAATGTGCAGATAGCTCATCACGTAGGAGTACAACAGCGACATGCCGATGATCATCATCAGCATGGTGGATTCCTTCACCGTCGATTTCAGGATCGGCGCCAGATCGTGCGGACGCCACACGCCGTAGATCAGCGCGATCAGCAGCAGCGCCAGCAATCCCCCGAGGCCCGCGGTTTCCGACGGCGTCGCATAGCCGCCGTAAAGCGCGATCATCACGCCGGTGAGCAGGGTCACGAACGGCAGCACGCGCGGCAGCGAGCCGAAGCGTTGCGCCATCGAGAATTTTTCGTCGGCGAGGATCGCGGCGCTCTGTCCGGTCTGCGCGTGGAGCGCGGCGGCCGCGGCGTATTCGCGGCGAAAACGATACACCGCGTAGATGCCGAACAGCGTCACCAGCAACAGCCCCGGGCCGATGCCGGCGAGAAACAGCCGGCCGAGCGATTTTTCCGCCGCCACGGCGAACAGGATCATCGTGATCGACGGCGGCAGCAGAATCCCGAGCGTACCGCCGGCGGCGATGATGCCGGCCGCAAAGCCGCCGGAATAGCCGCGCTTGCGCATCTCCGGAATGCCCGCCGAGCCGATCGCCGAACAGGTCGCGGGCGAGGATCCCGCCATCGCCGCGAACAGCGCGCAGGCGAACACGTTGGCGACGCCGAGCCCGCCGGGCACCCGGTGCAGCCAGGCATGCAGCGCGGAGTATAAATCCTGACCGGCGCGGGATTTGCCGATCGCCGCACCCTTGAGGATGAACAGCGGGATCGACAGCAGCGTGATCGAAGCCATTTCCTCGTAGACGTTCTGCGTCACGGTATCGAGTGACGCGGAGGGCATGTAGATCGCCATGAACACCACGGCGACGGCGCCGAGCGCGAACGCGATCGGCATTCCGGAGAACATCGCCACCAGTGTAGCGGCGCCGTAGCTGATGCCGATCCCGAGCACGCTCATGGCCGGCGCCCGCCGCTGGCTGCGACCGCGATCTGCAGCAGGATCTGGATGCACAGCAGCGTGATGCCGCCGGCCATCAGCGCATAGGGAATCGCCAGCGGCGGCGACCACATCGAATTCGAGACCTGGCCGTCGACAAAGGCTTCGTGGGTCAGCGTCCAGGATTTCCAGGCGAAGAAGCCGCAGAACAGCAAGCTCGCGACGTCCACCAGCAGAAGCCGGATCCGGTTGACCACCGGCGGCAGCAGCCCGACGAACGCTTCGATGCCGATATGGCCGCGCTGGCTTTGCACGTAGGCGGCGGTGAGAAAGGTCGCGCCGACCAGCAGGAACACCGCGGCTTCGTCCTGCCAGTAGGTCGCGGTCTTGAACAGGCTGCGGGTGAGCACGCTGTAACTCAGCACGATGCAGGCGCCGATCATCGCCAGCGCCGCCGCCGCCACGATCAGCCCGTTGACGAACGCAAGCGCGCGTTCCAGGGGCGCGAGCACGCCGCGGTCATCCGCGACGATCGCGACGTCACTATCCGCCAGCGGCGCGTGCATCAGGCGGCAGCGTCGGTTGCGAGCTTCAGCAGATTGGCGGCGGTCGCGGTCTTGGCGCCGTAATCCTTCCAGGCGGTGTCGCGCGCGATGTCGCGCCATTTGGCGACGGTCGCAGCGTCAAGCTGGCTGACCTTGGCGCCGGCTTTTTCATAAACCCTGGCGACCTCGACGTCGTCGTCCTGCGCGCCGGTTTTGCCGAACGCTTCGAGCTCGCTGCCGACCGAAAGGATGATGTCCTGATGCTTCTTCGGCATCGCGTCGAAGATCGACCGCGACATCATCAGCGGCTCCAGCATGAACCAGTACGAGGCGCCCGCGCCGGAGGTGAGGTGCTTGGCGACTTCCTCCAGCCGGAACGAGATCAGACTGGTCGAGGAGGTGATGCCGGCGTCGCAGGCGCCGGTCTGCATCGCCGCGTAGATTTCGTTCGACGGCACCGAGAGCACCGCGGCGCCCGCGGTCTGCAACACCATGTCCATCTCGCGCGATCCGCCGCGCACCTTGAGGCCCTTGGCATCTTCCGGCGCGAGCAGGGGCCGGGTACGGCTTGCGACGCCGCCGGCCTGCCAGACCCAGGTGATCAGCATGATGCCTTTGTCGGCGAGGAAATCGGTCAACGCCTTGCCGACCGGCTTGGTCTTCCAGGCGAGGCCCTGCTCGTAGGTCGACACCAGCCCCGGCATCAGGCCGATATTGGTTTCCGGCAATTCGCCGCCAGCATAGGGCATCGGGTAAAGGCTGAGATCGAGCGCGCCCTTGCGCATCGCGGAGAACTGCGCGTTGGTCTTGATCAGCGAGGAATTCGGATAGACCTCGCCGACCAGCTCGCCGCCGCTGCGCTTGCTGATCTCCTCGGCGAATTTGCGGGTGAGGCGATCGCGGAAATCGCCCTTGTCGATCGTGCCGCCGGGAAACTGATGCGAGATCTTCAGCGTGGTCGCGGCTTGCGCCGGACCGAACCGCAGAATGGCGGGCGCGGCGATGGCCGAAGCGAGAATGTGGCGACGCGTAATCATGGGTTATCTCCCTGAGCTTTTTTTCTGACCGAGGCGCAGGCTGCAGCACTACAGTAGCGGTCTTCGCTGTGCAATTCTCTAGGCGGATAGTTTATGCCGGGGACGCAGTCACTGCGAAATGCTGCATTGCACGCGTGCCGGTGGCTGAAAACGTCGCTCGGGATAATGCGTGGTGCAGCCATGCAAGCTGGGTCATCCCGCTTACGCCATCGCGCAAATTTTTTGATCGTCCAGTAACAAACCGGTTCGCCTGTCCGTCTTGTGAGATGCGACGTCCGTCGCTCAACAGAACCGGATCAAAGGACGACAAATCATGACCACCACCCGCATTGTGCTTGGCGTCTGTGCTGCTGCCTTCTCGCTTGGCCTGGCATTCGCGCCGGCGTCCGCAGCTGACGACATGATGAACAAGGACGGCATGAAGAGCGAAGCCATGTCGAAGGATGGCATGAAGAAGGACACAATGTCGAAGGACGCGATGTCCCATGACGGCATGAAGAAAGACGACGGCATGAAGAAGGATGGCATGATGAAAAAGGACGAGATGAAGAAGTAATTTCTTTCATCTGTCAGATCGGGCGGGCTCGCGCGTGGCGATCCCGCCTGAAACGATCTGTCTGCCTCTACTTCTACTTCCGCTTCTTGCGCGCGGCGTAGCGCGCGTCACGCGCCGCCTTCTGCTCGGCCTGCAGCGCCAGTTCGGCGGCGGCCTTTTCGGCCTCCTGCCGCGCGAGTTCTGCTGCGGCCTGCGCGGCGAGCTCTGCGTCGCGCTTGATCTTCTCGGCCTTGGCGAGATCGCGCGCCGCCTTGGCGTCGGCGCGGCTCCTCGCCTGCGCCTCGCGCTCCGCCTGGCGTTTCTGCACCGCCGGATCGTCCGGGCCGGGCTTGGCGCGGAACTTGTCAAGAATGGTCTTGCGCGCTTCGAGCGCCGCCTTCTGCCGGTCGGCGAAGCTTGGTTCCTTGAATCCGCTCATCTGTAACCCTGTTGCCCTGACGTCATATCCGCGATTGCCGCGCGATCCGGCGAGGGCGGTTTACATCCGGCGCCGCCTTGGCGCATCAACTATCTTAGATTTTACGCCCCGCCGTCGCATCGCGGTGCTGAGGGCGGGGATCAGGCCTATTTTCGCGGCCACGATTGTGGCCGCGCGGGCGATGCGCTAGATCGGGCGCGCGATACGACAAGCCGCGATCATCAGGGAGCGAAACATGCCCGTCATCGACCGTCGCGCGGCGTTGGCGCTCGGGCTCGCCGTATCGGTGTTCACCGGCGCGCTTGTCGCGCCGCCATCTCTCGCAACGGCCCGGGCCGCAGGAAAACCCATGACCACGCCCTCAGGCCTCCGAATCGAAGACAGCAAGCTCGGCACCGGCGCGATGCCGAAAAAAGGCCAGACCTGCGTCATGCATTACACCGGTTGGCTTTATGAGAACGGCGTCAAGGGCAAGAAATTCGACAGCTCGGTCGACCGCAACGAGCCGTTCGAGTTTCCGATCGGCACCGGCCGCGTGATCGCCGGCTGGGACGAGGGCGTTGCGACCATGCAGGTCGGCGGCAAGCGCACGCTGATCATTCCGCCGGCGCTTGGCTACGGCGCGCGCGGGGCGGGCGGCGCGATCCCGCCGAACGCCACGCTGATCTTCGATGTCGAACTGCTCGGCTTGAAATAATCAAGAATTTCGGGAGGGAAGCGATGTTCTCGCACATCATGATCGGTACCAACGATCTCGACGGCGCGAAGCTGTTTTACGACAGGCTGCTTGCCACTCTCGGTATTCCGCCGGCGGTGATCGATCGCCACAGAATTTTCTATCGGACGAAGACCGGCACGTTCTACGTGTCGAAGCCGATCGACGGCAAGCCGGCTACTCTGGCGAACGGAGCGACGATCGGGTTCTACGCCAAGTCGTCGGACGACGTCGACGCCTGGCACGCCGCGGGCCTCGCTTATGGCGCCGTTACCTGCGAGGACCCTCCGGGCATCCGGCAGATGGGCGGCATCAATCTGTATCTGGCGTATCTGCGTGACCCGGACGGCAACAAGCTGTGCGCGCTGCATCGCGTGCCGTGACGGCGAGCGACCGCGACACGAACGGGACGTTCAGTCGCAGCGGCGGGCGAGGGCGGTCAACGGTCGCGGGCCGTGCGTCGAGGGGGGATCGGCCTGTGGTCCGGACGCCGCGGCGACGTTTTCGATCCACGCCCGCCCAGGTGCGATCAGCGTGACATCGCGATCGAAATCGATCGACACTTGATTCATCCGCTGCAGCCGCTTCAGCGCCCATGGCACGTGAACCGCGATCGTTCGAGTCCGCGGGTCGGCTTCGATCTCGCCGATCCGGACGGGCTTGCCCGGCGCATCGGCCCATAGCGTTTTCAGCGCCCGCGCCACCACGCATAGCGCGATGTCCGCCTGCCGCAATCCGGGGAGTGCCGGTGCAGGGCGGGCCGCGTCCGACGCCCTGAGGTCGATTCCGCGTTCGATGACGCGAAGATCGACATGCGTGAGTTCGATCGGCTCCGGTTCGGTCTGCATCGGCTGCTCCCAAGCAAGAGCAGCAGTATCGGGACGATATGGTTAACAACCGATTAAGGCATCATCGCCCGGCGCAAGAGCGTCGTTGCAGCGATATGCACGATGCTTCCGAGATGCCGCCGTGCCGGCGGGCCGCGCGCCTACAGCGTGATGACTTCTCTTCGAATCGTCATCCCGCTCTATCCTTATATTTGAGCATGATCTTTTCGGACAACCGGTACCCACTTTTTCGGATCATGCGCTAGCCGCGCGGCCATGATTGGTCAAACGCGGCTAGCCAGCGCGCGAGATTCGCCGCCAATCGCGGCGGCGATTCCCGGTCAATCTGCGTTGGCGCCCTGCACGGTCCAGTTGGTCGGGATGTTGCCGACGTTGAGCACCGACTTGATGCTGGTGCCGTTCATCAGCCACAGCGCGACGTTGCCGCCGCCGTCGCGCCACAGGATGTCGGTCTTGCCGTCGCCGTCATAGTCGCCGGTCTGGCCGACGAACCAGTTCGCCGGGATGTTGCCGAGCGTCGCCACGGTGGCGATCGAGGGGCCGTTCATCAGCCACACCGCGACATTGCCGCCGCCGTCGCGCCACAGGAAGTCGCCCTTGTGGTCGCCGTCGAAATCGCCGGTGCCGACCACGTTCCAGTTCGCCGGGATGTTGCCGACC
>CAXUBE010000090.1:0-9443 GCA_964249215.1 uncultured Rhodopseudomonas sp.
CCATCGTGCGCGAAGGCGCCAAGTCGGTTGCCGCCGGCATGAACCCGATGGACCTCAAGCGCGGCATCCAGATTGCGGTCGCGGCCGTGGTCAAGGATATCGAAAAGCGCGCCAAGCCGGTCGCCTCCTCCGCCGAAGTGGCCCAGGTCGGCACCATCTCGTCGAACGGCGACGCCGCGATCGGCAAGATGATCGCGCAGGCGATGCAGAAGGTCGGCAACGAAGGCGTCATCACCGTCGAGGAGAACAAGTCGCTCGATACCGAGGTCGATATCGTCGAGGGCATGAAGTTCGATCGCGGCTATTTGTCGCCCTACTTCGTCACCAACGCCGACAAGATGACCGCCGAGCTCGAAGACGTCTACGTGCTGCTGCACGAGAAGAAGCTGTCAGGCCTGCAGGCGATGCTGCCGCTGCTCGAAGCGGTGGTGCAGACAGGCAAGCCGCTCCTGATCATCGCCGAAGACGTCGAGGGCGAAGCGTTGGCGACGCTGGTCGTGAACCGGCTGCGCGGCGGCCTGAAGGTCGCCGCCGTCAAGGCGCCGGGCTTCGGCGACCGCCGCAAGGCGATGCTGGAAGACATCGCCATCCTGACCGGCGGCCAGCTCATCTCCGACGAACTCGGCATGAAGCTCGAGAGCGTCACCGTGCAGATGCTCGGCCGCGCCAAGAAGGTGGTGATCGACAAGGAGAACACCACCATCGTGGGCGGCACGGGCAAGAAAAAGGACATTGAGGCGCGCGTCGGCCAGATCAAGGCGCAGATCGAGGAGACCACCTCGGACTACGACCGCGAGAAGCTGCAGGAGCGGCTCGCCAAGCTCGCCGGCGGCGTCGCGGTGATCCGCGTCGGCGGCGCCACCGAAATCGAGGTCAAGGAAAAGAAGGATCGCGTCGAGGATGCGCTCAACGCGACCCGCGCCGCGGTTCAGGAAGGCATCGTACCGGGCGGCGGCGTGGCGCTGCTGCGCGCCAAGAAGGCGGTGGGCCGGATCCAGCACGACAATGCCGACGTGCAGGCCGGCATCAACATCGTGCTGAAGGCGCTGGAGGCCCCGATCCGTCAGATCGCCGAGAACGCCGGCGTCGAGGGCTCGATCGTGGTCGGCAAGATCCTCGATAACAAGTCGGAGACGTTCGGCTTCGACGCGCAGACCGAGGAATATGTCGACATGGTCCAGAAGGGCATCATCGACCCCGCCAAGGTGGTGCGCACCGCGCTGCAGGATGCATCCTCGGTGGCCTCGCTGCTGGTCACGACCGAAGCCATGGTCGCCGAACTGCCGAAGGACCCCGTTCCCGCAATGCCGGGCGGCGGCGGAATGGGCGGCATGGGCGGCATGGGTTTCTGACCGCGCCAACCCGACCGCGCATCGACGAAACAAGGCCGCCTCCGGGCGGCCTTGTTTTTGGCGTTCAGGCCGGGATTTGCTAGGCAGAACTGGTCCTGATTCACTGCGAATCGAGAAGCCGTCGACACGTTCGACGCGACCCCGCGAGGAACCCCGCCATGCGCGCGCTTATTCTCGGCCTGCTGCTCCTGACATCCGCGTGCCATCTCGCGCTGGCGCAGACCAAACAGGCGGCCAAACCTTCCGGCAACGAGACGCGTTACTTCACCGCGGTCGACGGCTTCATGGATGGCGCCGACGTCATTCTGAAGGAAACCCGGCAGGGCAAGGCGGTCAGCGCCGCGGTGCTCGACGTCTGCTACGCGCCGGACAAGGGCTCGGAGCGCAAGGACCGCTTCATCGCCAACCTCGCGGTGAGCGGCCAGAACCTCAGCGGCACCGCGCAGAGCCTCGGCGACAAGACGCCGGTGACCGTCAGGCTGACGCGCAGGCCGACCGCCGACACCTTCGAGTTCAAGGGCCAGGTCGTGATCGGCACCGCGGTCAGCGAGATTTCGTCGAGCGACAATTCCGATCTCAGCGAGAAGGAATTCCAGGACAATCAATCGACCGACGACAGCATCGCCCCTGCGCCGAAGGACTTCACCGAAGTATCGCCGGAAGCCGTGGGCGTGAAGCTGAAGCTCGACGCGGCGTCCGAATTCCTGAAAAGCCTGCGCGGGCAGAACGTGGAAATTTCCCTGGGCAGCCTCGGCGTGACCTGCGACGTGCTGCGCGCCGGCGAAATGACGGTCACGCTGGCGATCGATCCGGACCGCGCCGCGGCGTTCGTCGCCAAGGCGAGGATGCAGCCCGGCGTGCTGCTGGCCGGATGGACCTCGGGCGTGCTCGACATGGACCGGACCATCCGCTTTCCGGCTGCGGACTGGCGCGACGGCGACCAGCTCAACCGCGACAGGATCGCGGCCACGCTCGGGACCGTGCTGTCGAGGACGCTGTCCGCCAAGCTGTCGTCGTCGAGCTGGAGCGACGACACCGGCAAGCTAAAGATGGTCTTCAAGCATCCGAGCGCGGCGTTCCCGGAACTGCAGCTGACCGAGGCGCTCGAGGTGACGGCCCTTGCGGCACCGGACAAGCCCGGCGCGACTGACCGCATGATCCTGTGGGTCAGCAGCCCCACGGCGACGACCGCCGACGAATCCTCCGGTCCGAGGCTCAACGTGAAGAACGATTCCGGCAGCGACGAGGAAGCCGAGCCGCGCGAGGATGGCGGATCGATCGACGCGCTCGCCAAGGAGTTCAAGGCGCAGCGCTGGGATTCCGACAAGGCGGCGTGGAAGTAGTTCGGGTGAGGCACCACGGTTGATAGCAGCGGCGCGAACGCGGCGCCCGCGCCTCAGTTGGTGTTGATGCGAAACCGCAGCGTCCCGGCGCCGGCGAAGCTGACGACATCGCCGTGGCGCTTCCAGTTCGTCGCCGCGCCAAGGGCGGCGATCAGCGCATCGTCGAGCTCCGCGGTGGCGGGAGGGCAGCCGCGATTGTCCAGCGCGCCCGGCACGAACACCACGGTATCGCCGGCGACCGAGAACCGGCCCTTGCCGGCCTTGCACCACAATTCCAGCGTGACCTCGCCGTCGTCGCCGATGTCGAGGCTCGGCAACCGCTTCGATCCGGGCTGGCGCGCGGCGTCGAGCGTGATCTCCAGGCCGAACGGAAATTCCTGCGCATCCGCCGGCGCCGCGGTGGTTGCCGTCGCAATCGCAGCCAACGCCACAGCCAGCGCGGCCGATGTTGAACCGAAACTATTGCCCATCGCGGTCTCACCTTAAACAAATCTCCGCGACGACCATCGCGGGGACCGGCAACTCGTTCCGAAGCCGGGCTATTTCAGGACCATCGCCGTGAAAGGCGGGACGTAGGCCTGCAGCATCACCAGCACGCCGACCAGACACGCCAGCGCGATCGAATGCAGGAACACGTAGCGCAGGATCGAGCCTTCATGGCCGTACCAGTTGGTGGCGGTTGAGGCGACGACGATCGACTGCGCGTCGATCATCTTGCCCATCACGCCGCCCGACGAATTCGCGGCCCCCATCAGGATCGGCGACAGCCCGAGCTGCTCGGAAGTGATCTTCTGCAGATTGCCGAACAGCACGTTCGACGAGGTATCCGACCCGGTCAGCGCGACGCCGAGCCAGCCGAGCAGCGTGCCGAAGAACGGATACAGCACGCCGGTCGCGGCGAACGCCAGACCTAGCGTCGCGTCGACGCCCGACAGCCGCGTCAGCGTGCCGATCGCCAGCATCGCCGAGATCGTGATCAGCGAGATCGCGCACACCTTGATGGTGCGGCCGTATTCGACGATCATCTTGGCGGGCGAGACGCGCATCAGGAAGCCGGAAACGATCGCGGCGATCAGCATCCCGGTGCCGGTGAACGACAGGTAGGTAAAGGCGAACACCGCGCCCTGCGGCGTCGGTTTTGCCGCCACCGGCGACACCGCGTTGATCATGTTGTGCAGCTCGGGCACCGGATACGACCAGTTGAAGATCGCGTTCGCCCAGATCTTGAATGCGTTGTTGCCCCAGATCAGCATCACGATGCAGACGATGATCCACGGCAGCAGCGCGCTCCAGAGCTGCGCCTGCGTCAGCGGCGTGGTGTTCATGGGTTTCACCGCCGCCATGCTGGCTTTGGATTCGTCGTTGCCGCGCAACGCCGGCGACAGCCACAGCTCCTTGGGCTGCCACACCTTCAGGAACAGGATCAGGCAGCCCATCGAGATCAGCGACGCGCCGATATCGACGATCCACGGATTGATGTAGTTCGAGATCACGAATTGCGGGACCGCGAACGACACGCCGGTGACCAGGATCGCCGGCCAGATCGCGATCATGCCGCGCCAGCCCGCGAAGGCGCAGATCAGCCAGAACGGCACCAGCAGCGAGAAGAACGGCAATTGCCGGCCGACCATCGCGCCGAGAACATAGGGATCGAGGCCGGTGACCGACGCCAGCCCCTGGATCGGCGTGCCGAGCGCGCCATAGGCGACCGGCGCGGTGTTGGCGATCAGCGACAGGCCCGATGCCGCGAGCGGCGAAAAGCCGAGCCCGATCAGGACCGCGCCGGTGATCGCGACCGGGGTGCCGAAGCCGGACGCGCCCTCGAAGAACGCGCCGAACGCGAAGGCGATCAGCAGCAGTTGCAGCCGGCGGTCATTGGTGACGCCGCCGATCGCGCGCTGCAGCAGTTCGAACCGCCCGGTCTCGACCGTGATGCGGTACAGGAAGATGACGTTGAGCACGATCCAGCCGATCGGGAAGAAGCCGGTGACGATGCCGAGCACCGATGCGCGGATCGACATGCCGGCCGGCATCGTGAAGATCGCGATGGTGATCAGATTGGCGATCACCAGCGCGATGATCGCGGCGAGATGCGCCTTGACCTTGCCGCTGGCGATCAGCACCAGCAGCGTGACGACCGGGATCGCCGCCGCGATGGTGGACAGCGTCGCGCTGCCGAGCGGATTGTAAATCTGATTCCACATGCGCGCCTCCCGGTCCGGCTTTTCGCTCGTACCCGGGCGGCCCGATGGAGCCCGCCCGACACCCCGGCGACCGGCCAGCCCGACAAGGCGCGCGTCCGGCCGCGGCCGGACCCCGCTCACAACCTCGCGAATTGGAAAAGCCGCCGTCCCCCGCCGTTGCAGGCATGGTAGGGTGCCGCCGAAGGCAGCGACAAGTGACCGCGGGTGGTTTTACCCACGACTTTAGTCTAGCGAATGATCCGGAAAGCGGACACCGGTTTCGGATCGGATCGCGCGCCGTCAAGCGTTCCGCGCGGGATGATCTTGTGCGGAAAAGTCGGTTCGCTTCGAGCTTTCGACATCTCACCACGGGGCATTCGCCCCTCGCGGAGACAACCATCAGTGAGCAACATCCGATCCACGCTGGCGACCGTATGGCGGATCTCGGCGCCGTATTTCCGTTCCGACGACAGGCGGATGGCCTGGGGCCTGCTTTCGGCGGTGATCGTCATCGAACTGGCGGTGGTCGCGCTGACGGTGCTGTTCAACCGCTGGAACAACGTGTTCTACAACGCGCTGCAGGATCGCAATCTCGACGTCTTCACCTACCAGCTCGGTTACTTCTGCGTGCTGGCCGCGATCAACATCGCGCTCAAGGTCTATCAGCTCTACCTCAATCAGTGGCTGCAGATCCGCTGGCGCACCTTCATGACCGAGCGCTATCTCGGCGGCTGGCTGCACGACGCCAATCACTACCAGATGCAGCTTCTCGGCGATGCCGCCGACAATCCGGATCAGCGCATCGCGGAGGACACCCAGCTCTTCGCCGACCGCACCTTGACGCTCGGGATCGGTCTCTTGAGCGCGGTGGTGACGCTGATCTCGTTCGTGTTCATCCTGTGGGGCCTGTCGGATGAAGCGCCGCTGCATGTGTTCGGCCGCGACATCGCGATTCCGGGATATCTTGTGTGGGGCGCGCTGATCTATGCGGTGCTCGGCACCGTGCTGACGCATTGGATCGGCTGGCCGCTGGTCGGGCTGAACTTCCAGCAGCAGCGGATGGAAGCGGATTTCCGCTTCAACCTGGTCCGCGCCCGCGAGAACTCCGAGCAGATCGCGCTGCTGCATGGCGAGCCCGCCGAACGCCACCGGCTCGCGGCGCGGTTCGCGCGCGTGATAGAGAACTGGCTCGGCATCATGCAGCGAACCAAGCTGATCACCGCGTTCACGGCGAGCTATTCGCAGGCCTCGATCATCTTTCCCTACATCCTGGTCGCGCCGGCCTATTTCGCCGAAAAGATCCAGCTCGGCGGCATGATGCAGACCGCCTCCGCGTTCAGCAGCGTGCAGGACTCGCTGTCGTTCTTCATCACCGCTTACCGCACGCTGGCGGAATGGCAGTCGGTGGTGACGCGGCTGGACGGCTTCGAGCGAGCGATCGACGGCGCCGACGGCATCAGGGCGCGCGCCGACATCATTCGTGTGGTGCCCGGCGACGGCGACGCGATCCGTCTGCAGCAGCTCGTCGTCACGCTGCCTGACGGCAACGCGCTGCTCGGCGCCGACGCGCTCGACCTGCGTGCCGGCGAGCGCGTGCTGATCACGGGACCGTCGGGCGCCGGCAAATCGACGCTGTTCCGCGCCATCGCCGGCATCTGGCCGTTCGGCTCCGGCACGATCGCGGTGCCGGCCGGCGCGACGCTGATGATGCTGCCGCAGCGGCCGTATTTTCCGGTCGGCGACCTGCACGCGGCGATCGCCTATCCCGCCGAACCCGGCGATTTCAGCGCGCAGCAGGCCGCGGACGTGCTGAGCGAGGTCGGCCTGCCGGCGCTCGCGCCGCGGCTCGCGGAGCACGCGCATTGGAACAGGATGCTGTCGCTCGGCGAACAGCAGCGGCTCGGCATCGCGCGCGCATTGTTGAACGCGCCGCGCTTTCTGTTCCTGGATGAAGCCACCGCCTCGCTCGACGAAGCCGCGGAAGCCGCGCTCTACAGGCTATTGGCCCAGAAGCTGCCCGCGACCACGATGGTCTCGATCGGTCATCGTTCGACGCTGCAGGCGTTTCACCAGCGCGACCTCAAGCTCACACCCGGCGCCGGCCGCTTCGCCCTCCAGGAGGCCAGGCACGCACTGCCGGCGTCGTGAGCGTGAGGGCGGTGACGGCACCCCAAACGAAAGGGCGGCAGATCGCTCTGCCGCCCCGGCCCCGCACGAAGCGAACGGGTGTTACTTCAGGTTGGTGACCGCGGTGAGGTCAGCCGAGAGCTTGACGATGCCGGTCGCGCCGCACCACTTGGAGCCGACGCCGCTCGGATTGATCGGCGAGAAGTCGCCGCTGAACGTCGCGGTATAGTCGCTGGTGAAGGCGTTGCAATTGGCCTTCGACAGATCGGTGTCGGAGTAGCGCAGGTCCAGCGTGAACACCTTGTAGGTGAAGCCGATGCCGATGTTCCAGGTGTCGTAGTCGGCATATTTGATGCCGTTGGGGAAAGCCGGCACGCCGTAGAAGGAGTCCGACCGGCCCAGCCACTGGCGGCCATACTCGCCGGAGATGTACATGCCGACGCCGCTGGTGCCGAAGAGGGTGCCCGGCGCGGTGAACTTGCCGGTGACCGATGCGTAGTCGCCCCAGGCGCCGGTGTTCAGGAAGCTCGGCGAGTAGTACTCGTTGGCGCCGATCGCGAACATGTCGTTGATGGTGTAGACGACCTTGGCATAGCCTTCGTAGAAGCTTGCATCCTTCTTGGCGACGTTGCCGTTGGGCAGGAAGTTCAGCGCGCATTCGGCGCCCAGCGCCTTGCCGGCGGTGTCGAACGGAAAGCCGTAATAGCAGGTGCCGCCCGGATACAGATAGCCGAACACGCCGAAGTCGAATGCGAAGGCGCCGAAGGTCGGGCGGATACCGCCGTAGATGTCGACTTCCGCGGCGGCGCGGTTCGGGAACGAGATGCTCTCGAACGAGGTGCCGATGTAGAGCTGCAGGTCCTTGGTGACGTTGTAGCGCGGCTCGAAATAGGCGGCGACCGACGGCTTGTGGTTGGACTGGGTGACACCGCGGAACACGTAATCGTTCATGATCGCGCTGCCGAAGGCGATGTCCCATGGGTCGAACGCGACCACCGGCGGGGCCTTGGTATACATTTTCGCCGGAAGATCGGCGGCGGCGGCCGAACCCGCACCGATCGCGAGCACGGCTGCGAGTGACAACAATGATTTGTTCATGACGATCCCCATCGAAATAGCCGGACCCAGTTTACGTCCAACGACGCGAAGAACCGGAAGTCCACGACTTGCCGTACTGTCAATCTGAGACGATGCCCCCGCTTGGTGAAGCAAAAAATGCAAGCAAATGATGGTCTTTTAAGCATTATCTCGGCTTGAACGGTGGTTATTCCGCGGTGTGGCATTTCGAGCACGACTTTTCAGCTCAAACTGTGCGCAAACGTCGCAGGCAACGAGCCCGCGGTCGCAGCGCGCGATCCGCGCGAGCCCGGCAAAGGAGGCCGCGGCGAGAGCCTCGCCCTGATCGAAACCGGTGCTGCGGCGGCGGACTCGTCAGTTCGCGCCCGGCCGCGGACCGCCGGTCGCCCAATCGAGCAGTTCGATCGTGTGCGCGACGGGGACCTGGGTGCCGCTGGCGATCTGGACCATGCATCCGATGTTGCCGGCGGCGATCATGTCCGGCCTGAGCGTCGTGATGTTGGCGAGCTTCCGGTCGCGCAACCTGGACGCAAGATCGGGCTGGAGAATGTTGTAGGTGCCCGCCGAACCGCAGCACAAATGAGCCTCGGGAATGTCCTTCACCACGAACCCAGTTTTCAAAAGCAGTTCTTTCGGCAACTGCGTGATCTTCTGTCCATGCTGCAGCGAACACGCCGAATGATACGCCACCACGATGTCGCCGCGGCTCTGCGGCACGGGCAGATCGAGCCCCGCGACGTATTCGCTGATGTCTTTGGCCAGCGCAGACACGCGCGCGGCGCGACCCGAATACACCGCATCCTCGCGCAGCATGTAGCCGTAATCCTTGATCACCGTGCCGCAGCCCGATGTGGTGATCACGATCGCATCGAGCCCGCCGCGATCGGCCTCCGCCAGCCACGCGTCGATATTGCCGCGCGCGAAGGCGAGCGTCTGCGCGTCGCGGCCGAGGTGATGCACCAGCGCGCCGCAGCATGTCTCGTCCGCAACCAGAACCACCTCGATGCCGTGCCGGGTCAGCAGGCTGATCGCGGCGCGGTTGATCCGCGGCGCCAGCACCTGCTGCGCGCAACCTTGCAGCAGCGCGACGCGGCCGCGGCGCTGCCTGCGGATTTCGCCTTCGTCATCAAGAAGGAGATGGTGCGCGTGCCGCTCGCCAGCCTGCTGCTCCGGCGGCTCGGCTCGCAGTTCGTCGAGCGCTTCGACCGCCTTCTCATCTACCAGGCCACCGGCCTTCACGATCGGACCGTACGGGTTCGCGTTGTACGAGCCCGTGTTGAGACCCGACGGGCCCAGGCCAGCATTGGCGTAGCCGACATTGACCGGGCCGATATAACGCGCAGTCCATGTCGCGGTCAAGC
>CAXUBE010000091.1:0-1094 GCA_964249215.1 uncultured Rhodopseudomonas sp.
GCTCACCACCGTGTCGAGCGGGTCCCGGCGGCGGCCCGACACCACGACGGTCCAGCCATCCCGCGCCAGCGCTTCCGCGCCTGCCTCGCCGATGCCGCTGCCGCCGCCGGTCACCCATGCCACGCGTTTCCCGTTCGTTGTCATGCCAGCCGTCTCCGTTGCTTTGTGACGGGCGTTCTTGCTATTCCAAACGCCGGGTTTCAATGATGCATGAAGACGCCGAGAACACCATCATGAACGCTAACCTGTTTGCCCGGCTGTTCGACGGCCTCGAGGACGGCGGCAGACCGGCGATCGAAACCCCGGACGGCACCGTTGTGAGCTACGGCGAGCTCGTCGCGCGCGCCGGACGGGTCGCCAACGTGCTGGCGTCGCACGGCGTCGCGGTCGGTGACCGCGTCGCGGTGCAGGTCGAGAAATCGGTCGCGGCGCTGGTGCTGTATCTGGCCACGGTGCGCGCCGGCGCGGTTTTCCTGCCGCTCAACACCGCCTATACGCTGAACGAATTGGACTACTTCGTGACCGACGCCGAACCGGCGCTGGTGATCTGCGATCCGTCGAAGGCCGCGGGGCTGGGCAAGCTGGCGTCCAAGGTCGGCGCTGCGGTGCTGACGCTCGACGCGACCGGCAGCGGCTCGCTGAGCGAGGCGGCCGCGACCGCGTCGCCGGAATTCGTCACGGTGCGGCGCGCCGATGACGATCTCGCCGCGATCCTCTACACCTCGGGCACCACCGGCCGCTCCAAAGGCGCGATGCTGACGCACCACAACCTGGCGTCGAACTCGCAGACGCTGGTGGATTTCTGGCGCTTCACCGAGAAGGACGTGCTGATCCACGCGCTGCCGATCTATCACACCCACGGCCTGTTCGTGGCGAGCAACGTCACGCTGTTCGCGCGCGCCTCGATGATCTTCCTGAACAAGTTCGATCCCGATCTGGTGATCGCGCTGATGGGCCGGGCCAGCGTGATGATGGGCGTGCCGACGTTCTACACGCGGCTGTTGCAGAACGAGGCGCTGACCCGGGACGCCGCCGCGCATATGCGGCTGTTCATCTCCGGCGCGGCGCCGCTATTGGCCGACACCCATCGCGAA
>CAXUBE010000091.1:1104-9401 GCA_964249215.1 uncultured Rhodopseudomonas sp.
GTGCTGGAGCGCTACGGCATGACCGAGACCAACATGAATACCTCGAACCCCTATGACGGCGAGCGGGTGCCGGGCGCGGTCGGCCAGCCGCTGCCGGGCGTCGCCGCGCGCGTCACCGATCCGGAAACCGGCCGCGAAATCGCGCGCGGCGAGATCGGCATGATCGAGGTCAAGGGCCCGAACGTGTTCAAGGGCTACTGGCGGATGCCGGAAAAGACCAGGTCGGAATTCCGCGACGACGGCTTCTTCATCACCGGCGATCTCGGCAAGATCGACGACAACGGCTACGTCCACATCCTCGGCCGCGGCAAGGACCTCGTGATCACCGGCGGCTTCAACGTCTACCCGAAGGAGGTCGAAAGCGAGATCGACGCCATGCCGGGCGTGATCGAATCCGCGGTGATCGGCGTGCCGCATGCCGATTTCGGCGAGGGCGTCACCGCGGTCGTGGTCTGCGATAGCGCCGCCGGCGTCGACGAGACCGCCGTGCTGAAGGCGCTCGACGGACGGCTGGCAAAATTCAAGATGCCGAAGCGCGTGTTCATCGTCGACGAATTACCGCGCAACGCCATGGGCAAGGTGCAGAAGAACGTGCTACGCGACACCTACGCCGATTTGTACGCCAGGCGCTAAGTCTGGCGGGCGACGTCGGAACTTGTGCTGGCCGCGCAATGCGGCGCGGCCGCCGTTATTGATGCTTTTCATTCATCTTTTCCATTCAAGGACATCGCGACATGAAAACGATACTGACCGGGGCGTTCGCCGCCCTGCTGTCGTGCTTGCTGTCGCAGGCCGCGATGGCGGAAACTGTGATACTGAAGTCCGACATGAAGGGCAGCAGCGAAGTGCCGCCGAACGACGGCACGGCCACCGGCACGGCCGAGGCCGTGCTCGATACCGTGACCAGGCAGCTCACCTACACCGTGACGTTTAGCGGATTGAGCGGTCCGGCGATCAGCGCGCATTTCCATGGACCGAGCGAGGTCGGAAAGAATGCCGGCATCGTGATCCCGTTCAAGAAGATACACAGCCCGATCGAGGGCACCGCGACGCTGACAGACAATCAGGCCGCCGACCTTCTGGCCGGCAAATGGTACGTGAACGTCCACACCGCCGCCAATCCGGGCGGCGAGTTGCGCGGTCAGATGAAGCGGTGATCCGCGCGCCTCGCGGCGGCAGTCACGCGGCGGCGGCGGCGGCGGTCTTCTCGCTCACCGCGGCGGCATCGACCAGCGCGATGAACCTGTCGATCGGCAGCGGCGGCGCCATCAGATAGCCCTGGCCTTCCTGGACGCCGCAGGCAATCAGCGACGCCACCTGCTGGCGGTTCTCGATGCCTTCGGCGACCAGCGTCATATTCAACTCACGCGAAAGGCGCACCAGCATTTCGACGATCGCGTTGCTCGCCGGATCGATCGCGATGCGGTCGACGAAGATCTTGTCGATCTTGATGGTGCTGGCGCCGAGCCCCTGGATCTGCGACAGCCCGCTATGGCCGATGCCGACGTCGTCGATCGCGACGCGGAAGCCCTCGTCGCGCAATCGCCGCACCACTTCGGCGGCCTTGGCGAGATCCGGCAACGGCTCGCGTTCGGTGAGCTCGAGCACGATCTGCCGCGCCGAGACCCGCGCATCGCGGACGTGACCGCGCAGCGTGTCGATGAAGTCCGGCTGCAGCATGTGGTGCGGCACGATGTTGATCGACAGCTTCATCGCCTTGTCGCGCTGCATCAGCGGTTGCAGCTCGCGCAACGCGCATGCGAGAATCTGCCATGTCATCGCCTGAATGCGGCCGCTGCGTTCGGCGAGCGCGATGAAGGTCGACGGCGGCTCGATCGACCCGTCGGCGCGGATCCGCCGCGCCAACGCCTCGCAGCCGATCACCGCGCCGCTGCGCAGGTTGAACATCGGCTGGTAGTAAGGCCTGAATTCGCCGGCGCGCAGCGCGGCGTCGAGTTCGGCGACCTCGCTCGCGGGACCGTCGACCGCGCGCAGCAGCAGCAGGCCGAACGACAGCCCGAGCGCCGCGGCGAGCGCCATGATCGGCCAGTACGGCTCGTTATTCCAGCGCTCGAAGGCCTGCGCCTCGATCCGGATCGTGGTGCGCAGCGGATAGCGCGCCGAGGTGACCGAGAAGCTCAGCGGATCGGCCAGCGGCTTGTCGCCGCGCGGCGCGTAGCGCGTCAACGTATCGGCATTGGTCAATTCGAGCAGCACCTCGCTATACGCCCGCAGCTCGCTCGGCATGACGTCGAATACGTAGGAGTTGATGCCGAGAATCGCGACCAGCGAGGTGGAAGCGTCGATGTCCCTTAGCACGCCGAGCGCGATGCCGTTGATCTGGTCGACCCGGAACAGCAGCACGGCGACGTCTTCGGACGGCAGCATGTCGGCGCGGCTGGCCCAGCCATTGTCGAATTCGAGCGTCTCGGCATAGGCCGAGCACACCACCGAGCCGTCGCGCTTGACGACGCGGATGTCTTTTACCGCGCCGCGCTGATAGACCTGCAGCCGCACCGCCTGCAACGCCGTTGCTTCGCAGTTCAGAGGGCCGCGCCGCGCCAGATCGGCGAGCGTCGCGGCGCTGAAATCCACCGCGGCCTCGGAACGGCGCAGCGCGATCTCGTTCAGCTCCTGCACCTGCTTGGCGCGCCGCGCGTCGATCAGCGTCACGGTCGCCAGATGCGCGCCCGACACGAACACCGACAACGCGAACGCCATTACCAGCGCCTGCTTTAACGACGGTCGAGGCAATCTCATGACCAATCCGGTGCTCGCGTTGGATCGGTCTTAGCAGCGAGGTATCAAGCAAACGTTGATGTCGAGACCCGAGGCGACGCCGCAGTCATCACGGTCCCGTGTTACCGCCGGTCGTCGTGACGACAAGGCTACTCAAACGTGAATCGCCCTTCATTTCGAAGTCGGGCATCTGCTCGGACTCGACCGGATCGTAGGCCGCGCCAGCGAAACGATGAACATCGGTTCGAACATTGCGATTTCGCCGTTGCGCTCATAGTTTGCACTTCGTAAATAGATTTGAGCCCGCCGTGGGGCTATCCGCTCGCCGCCATCCCTTACAAAGCAGGCCGATGACAGCCAGGATCGAACGACCGCTCTCGCCGCATCTGCAGACCTACCGCTGGACCCTGACGATGGCGCTGTCCATCGTGCACCGCGCCACCGGCGTCGCGCTGTATTTCGGCACCCTGCTGCTGGCCTGGTGGCTGATCGCCGTCGCCTCCGGCCCCGGCGCCTATTCCAACGTGCAGGCTTTCACCGGAAGCTGGTTCGGCCGGCTGGTGCTGTTCGGCTACACCTGGGCGCTGATGCATCATCTCCTCAGCGGACTTCGCCACCTGGTCTGGGACCTCGGTTACGGCTTCAAGACCGCCGAACGCGAAGGGCTGACCTGGGCCGCGCTGATCGGCGGCGTCGCGCTGACGATGCTGCTCTGGATCGTCGCCTACACCATCGGAGGCGGACGGTGAGCGTCGAGGAATCCCATGGTGGACCGCGCCGGGTCGATTCGATGCGCACGCCGCTCGGCAAGGTGCGCAAATACGGCGCCGCCGGCTCCGGCACCGGCGACTTCTGGCGCCAGCGCATCACCGCGGTGGCGATGACGCTGCTGATCGTTCCGGTAATCGTGGTGATGGTGATGCTGCTCGGGCGCAACCAGGCCGGCGCCGCGCAGATCATCGGCTCGCCGGTGGTCGCGCTGATCATGATCCTGTTCATCATCGCCAGCGCGCTGCACATGAAGATCGGCATGCAGGTGGTGCTCGAGGACTACGTCCATAACGAGACCGTCAAGCTGGTCAGCGTGATGGCCAACAACTTCTTCGCGCTGGTGGTGGCGCTGGCGGCGATATTCGCGATCTTCAAACTCTCCTCCGGAGTGTGACCCATGACTCCGAACCCGGCTCCGAACGGCAATGGCGGCGCGGCCGTCAACGGCCAGGCCTATCCGATCGAGGATCACAGCTATGACGTGGTCGTTGTCGGCGCCGGCGGCGCCGGCCTGCGCGCGGTGGTCGGCTGCAGCGAAGCTGGGCTGCGCACCGCCTGCATCACCAAGGTGTTCCCGACCCGCTCGCACACCGTCGCCGCGCAAGGCGGCATCTCGGCATCGCTCGGCAACATGCACAAGGACGACTGGCGCTGGCACATGTACGACACCGTGAAGGGGTCGGACTGGCTCGGCGACCAGGATTCGATCGAGTACATGGTGCGCAACGCGCCGGACGCGGTCTACGAACTCGAGCATTGGGGCGTGCCGTTCTCGCGCACCGAGGACGGCAAGATCTACCAGCGCCCGTTCGGCGGCATGACGCTGGACTACGGCAAGGGCCAGGCGCAGCGCACCTGCGCCGCCGCCGACCGCACCGGCCACGCGATGCTGCACACGATGTACGGCCAGGCGCTGCGCCACGCCGCCGAGTTCTTCATCGAGTTCTTCGCCATCGACCTGATCATGGACGACCAGGGCACCTGCCGCGGCGTGATCGCGCTCAAGCTCGACGACGGCACGCTGCATCGCTTCCAGGCTCAGACCACGATTCTGGCCACCGGCGGCTACGGCCGCGCCTATGCGTCGTGCACCTCTGCGCATACCTGCACCGGCGACGGCGGCGCGATGGCGCTGCGCGCCGGGCTGCCGCTGCAGGACATGGAGTTCGTGCAGTTTCATCCGACCGGGATCTACGGATCGGGCTGCCTCGTCACCGAGGGCGCGCGCGGCGAAGGCGGCTACCTCGTCAATTCCGAGGGCGAGCGGTTCATGGAGCGCTACGCGCCGTCGGCCAAGGACCTCGCCTCGCGCGACGTGGTGTCGCGCGCGATGACCATCGAAATGCGCGAAGGCCGCGGCGTCGGCAAGAAGAAGGACCACATCTATCTGCACCTCGATCATCTCGATCCGGCGGTGCTGCATGAACGGCTGCCGGGCATCTCGGAATCCGCGCGCATCTTCGCCGGCGTCGACGTGACGCGCGAGCCGATCCCGATCCTGCCGACGGTGCACTACAACATGGGCGGCATCCCGACCAATTATCACGGCGAAGTCGTCACCAAGAAGGACGGCGACGACAACGCCGTGGTACCGGGGCTGATGGCGCTCGGCGAGGCCGCCTGCGTGTCGGTGCACGGCGCCAACCGGCTCGGCTCCAATTCGCTGATCGACCTCGTGGTGTTCGGCCGCGCCGCTGCGCTGCGCTGCGCGCAGAAGCTGACGCCGAACGCCAAGCAGCCGGACCTGCCGGCGAATTCCGCCGACATGT
This sequence comes from uncultured Rhodopseudomonas sp., assembly GCA_964249215.1. GTDB lineage: Bacteria > Pseudomonadota > Alphaproteobacteria > Rhizobiales > Xanthobacteraceae > CAXUBE01. The sequence goes on from CAXUBE010000091.1 coordinate 6,384, forward strand.
CGCTCGGCCGGCTCGACCGTTACCGCTACGCGGCGGGCGGCACGCCGACCGCGCGGCTGCGCGAGAACATGCAGCACGTGATGCAGGCCAATTGCGCGGTGTTCCGCACCGGCGAGGTGCTGCACGAGGGCCAGGGCCTGATCCACAAGGTGCATGGCGGGATCGGCGACATCGCGGTCGCCGACCGTTCGCTGACCTGGAATTCCGACCTGATCGAGACCATGGAATTCGACAACCTGATCGTGCAGGCGGTGGTGACGATGGAATCCGCCGCCAACCGCACCGAGAGCCGCGGCGCGCACGCCCGCGAGGATTTCTCCGCCCGCGACGACCAGAACTGGATGAAGCACACGCTGGCGTGGATCGACCCAAGCGGCAGCACCCGGATCGATTACCGCCCGGTGCACGACTACACCATGACCAACGACGTGCAGTACATCCCGCCGAAGCCCCGGGTGTATTGATCGAACGTATCACGAAAGCTTTTTTTAAGATCGGGGTTCGCTGCGGGGGCCGATGGCTAATGGTGCCAACCAAAACTACTTATGATGTCTGCCGCCCTGTTGATTCCTACCGCGGCATCGGTGTTATTTAATTTGCTGAATTTCATCATTGAGAACGCAAACAGGCCGAACCGGCCTTCGATTCCCGCGGCCGTGTTCGATGTATCGATTTCCTGCGCGTTCGTGCTGATCGGGCTTGCCATCGGCAGTCAGAACAAGGAGCAGGCGCAGGCCATCTTTATCGTCTTCCTGTATCTGTTCCTGATGTCTGCAATTCTGGTGGTTGTGGCCCCATTCTTTTTGCCCGACTTCCGCTTATATCTTATATTACTGGCCAGCATGGTATCGCTGATCGTCGTCGGGAGGATGATATGGAAAAACTGAAGAGCAAGGAAATCCTGCTTCGACTCGGTTCCTTCGAGATGCACGTCAAAGGCAGCATTGCGATTTCTTTTTTCGTCATAACCGCGTTGATGGTGCTGATGTCGATCCTGGTGATCCAGATACCCGAATATCACGACAAAAGGTTCGACATTTTATCGATCTTTTCCTCCCTTGGCGCCCTGCTGCTGGGAATCGTGGGTTATTCGTTCGGAAAAAGCACACCGCGCTGATAATCAGCAAACAGGATCAGAGTAGCAGAGCATGGTCGAATTCGCACTCCCGAAAAATTCCAAGATCGGCGGCGGCAAGGCGTGGCCGAAGCCGGCCGGCGCTACCCGGACGCGCGAGTTCAAGGTCTATCGCTGGAATCCGGACGACGGCAAGAATCCGAGCATCGACAGCTATCACGTCGACAGGCACGATTGCGGCCCGATGGTGCTGGACGGCCTGATCTGGATCAAGAACCACGTCGACCCGACGCTGACCTTCCGCCGTTCCTGCCGCGAGGGCGTCTGCGGCTCCTGCGCGATGAACATCGACGGCCAGAACACGCTGGCCTGCACCATGGCGATGGACGACGTGAAGAGCAAAGCGGTCGCGATCAATCCGCTGCCGCACCAGCCGGTGGTCAAGGACCTGGTGCCGGATCTCACCAACTTCTACGCGCAATACGCCTCGATCGAGCCGTGGCTGCAGACCACCACGCCGACGCCGCAGAAGGAATGGCGGCAGAGCCACGAGGACCGCGAGAAGCTCGACGGCCTCTACGAATGCATCCTGTGCGCGTGCTGCTCGACCTCGTGCCCGAGCTACTGGTGGAACAGCGACCGCTTCCTCGGCCCCGCCGCGCTGCTGCAGGCCACCCGCTGGGTGAAGGACTCGCGCGACGAGGCAACCGGCGAACGCCTCGACAATCTCGAGGATCCGTTCCGGCTGTATCGCTGCCACACCATCATGAACTGCGCCAAGGCCTGCCCGAAGGGGCTGAACCCGTCGGAAGCGATCGCCAATATCAAGCTGAAGCTGGTCGAACGCCAGATCTGACGCCGCCTTCAGGTTTCGTCGCCGAACGCCGTCGCCCGCCGCGACGGCGTTCTCATGTGCGCGGAATCGACACGGCGGACGCGGGAACATCGCCGCGCGCGCGCCGTTATCGCGCCGGCATTCAGGGAGAACGATGATGACGTTTGAGTATAATCAGGGCGAGACCGCCCATGCATGGGAATTGATGAATAAGATCACATTCGCGATGCTGGTGACGCGCGACGGCGAGAAGATCCGCGCGCGGCCGATGGCGGCGTATCTCGATGCCGACCGCAACATGATCTATTTCCTCACCGACGCGCGGCGCCACAAGGACGAGGAGATCGCGCGCGACCACAACGTCAATCTTTCCTTCGCCGATGCCGGCGCGCAGAAATACGTTTCTGTCAGCGGCGTCGCCTCGGTGTCGAACGACCGCGCCAAGATCAAGGAATTGTTCGGCACCAGCGCCAAGGCCTGGTGGGACAATGCAGAAGACCCCAACATCCGCGTGTTGAAGGTGACGCCGACCGAGGCGGAATATTGGGACTCGCCCGGCACCGTGGTGAGCTACGTCAAGATGGCGGTCGCCGCGGTCACCGGTTCGCGCCCAAGCATCGGCGAGAACCGCAAGGTCGCGATCTGAATGAGCGAACCGCAGGACGTCCCCGGCGGTCCCGGCCCGACCGACCCGCCGCCGGAGATTCCGCCGAGCACACCGGCTCAGCCGACCGAGCCGCCGCGCGAGGATCCGCCGGGCGATCCGATGACGGAGATTCCGGCGCCGGTGCGTGAGCCCGGCGAGCCGGACCTGCCGCAGGAATTGCCGGGATACACGCCATCGGAAGAACCGATGCGCGGTCCCGACGCGCCAATCCCGCCCAATCCCGCCACCATGTGACGAAGATCAGCAGCGCCGATATGCGCTGCTAATTACGGCTGAACACGCGGTGAATGATCGGCGCGTATGCGCCGCAGAAGCTCGAAATAAATCGGGCTGCCCCGTTGTGCCCCGCCACAATCCGGCCCTACGGTTATTAGTTGATCGGCTTGCTCTGCGGGCCATTACCGCGACAATTGCGACATCAAGGGACGCTCCATCATGACC
>CAXUBE010000092.1:0-9384 GCA_964249215.1 uncultured Rhodopseudomonas sp.
GTCGGAATCGCCGCCGTGCAGACCGCGCGGGCGCTCGGCGCGCGCGTGGTGGCGGCGGCCTCCAGCGACGAGCGCCTGTCGGTCGCGCTCGCCAATGGCGCCGAATGCGGCCTCGCCTATCCCCGATCGTTGACCGGTGAGGACGCGTCGCGCGCGCTGGCCGCCGAATTCAAACGGCTTTGCGGCGCGGGCGGCGCCGACATCGTGCTCGATCCGGTCGGTGGCGCCTATGCGGAGCCCGCGCTTCGCGCCGTCGCGCGCGGCGGCCGCTATCTCGTCGTCGGCTTCACCGCCGGCATTCCCGCGATCCCGCTCAATCTGCCGCTGCTGAAATCCTGCAGCATCGTGGGCGTCGACTGGGGCGCCTTCGTGCGCGCCGATCCGGACGCGGCGGCCGGCAACGCAACGGCCGTTCTCGAACTTTATCGCGCAGGCAAGCTGAAGCCGGTGGTGTCTCAAAGGTTCGCGCTGGACCGGGCGCCCGCCGCCATCGCGCGTCTCGAGAGCCGCACGACCACCGGAAAAATCGTCGTCACGATGCACTGACCGAACACTGGTGTTTCATGCCCATCCTTCAAGATCTTGCAAAACGCCACCCGGACAGGATCGCATGCCGGATGGCCGACGGATCGCAGGCCCGCACCTTCGCCGATCTCGATGCGCGGTCGAACCGCATCGCGCAATTCTTCCAGTCGGCCGATCTCGGTCCCGGTGATGGCATCGCGATGTTGCTCGACAACGGCACGCTGTATTTCGACCTCGCCTGGGCCGCCCGCCGTGCCGGGCTTTACTACACGCCGATCAGCACGCATCTCAAACCGGGCGAGATCGAATACGTGCTGCGCGATTGCGGCGCGAAGATGCTGATCGCGGACGATCGCTTCTCTGCGACCGTCGACAAGCTGCCCGAAGGCCTGCGTGCAAAGTGCAGAATCGTCCTGGCCGGGGGCGACGCCGCTCTCGACGCGATGCTCGCGGACTTTCCGACCTACGCCGCGCTGGCCGGCGTCCCGATGGGCAAGGACTTTTTCTATTCCTCGGGGACGACGGGCCAGCCCAAAGGGATAAAACAGGGGCTCGGCGAACCGCCGATGACGGGCGCAAGCAGGCAGGAATGGAACGTCCGCCTGTTCGGCTTCGATTCCGACACCGTCTACCTTTCGCCGGCACCGCTCTATCACGCCGCGCCGCTGCGTTTCTCGATCAAGGTGATCGACGGCGGCGGCTCGGTGGTGGTCCTGCCGAAATTCGACGCCCGAGCTGCACTGGAAGCGATCGGGAGCCACCGCATCACGCACAGTCAATGGGTGCCGACGATGTTCGTGCGGCTGCTCGCGCTATCGCCGGCCGAGAAAGCGCGTCACGATCTGTCGTCGCACCGGGTCGCCGTCCACGCGGCGGCGCCCTGCCCGGTCGAGGTCAAGCAGCAGATGATGGACTGGTGGGGGCCGATCATCTGGGAATACTACGCCGGCTCCGAACGCAACGGCGTCTGCTGCATCTCGCCGCAGGAATGGCTCGCGCATCGCGGATCGGTCGGTCAGGCGGTACTCGGCAAGATCCATATCGTCGATGACGACGGCCATGAATGCGGCCCGAACGTGACCGGCCAGGTTTATTTCGACGGCCCGCGGTTCGAATATCACGGCGATCCGGCCAAGACCGAGAAGACGCGCACGGCGCAAGGGTGGAGCACGCTCGGCGACATCGGTCACGTCGACGAGGACGGCTTTCTGTTCCTGACCGACCGCAAGGCGCACATGATCATTTCCGGCGGGGTCAACATCTATCCGGCCGAAATCGAAAATACGCTCGTGCTGCATCCCGCGGTCGCCGACGCCGCCGTGTTCGGACTTCCGAATCCGGACTACGGCGAGGAGGTCAAGGCCGTGGTTCAGCTCAAGCCGGATTGCTCGCCGACGCCTGATACCGCCGGACAGTTGCTCGCCTTCTGCCGCGATCGGCTGTCGAACGTGAAATGCCCGCGCAGCATCGACTTCGTCGATCAACTGCCGAGGCTCGACAACGGCAAGCTCTACAAGACCGCGCTCAGGCAGCGCTATCTGGACGACGCCGGCGCGCCGATGCGCGCGACGAAAGGCTGAGCGATGGATTTCAAACTCGACAGAGCGCAACAGGACGTCGTCGACCGCGCAAAGGCTTTCGTCGAAACCGAATGCGATCCGATCGAAAAGGACTGGCCGCTGAGCGACTACGACGTTGCTCCGGACCTGATGGCGTCGTTGCGCCATAAATTCCACGCCGCGGGTTTTCGCGGCATGGCGATTCCGAAGGAGTCGGGCGGCCATGGCCTCGGCACGCTCGCGAAATCGCTGGCGTTCGAGCAGTTCAAGCAGAGCTGGGTGCTCTACGGCAACGTGGTGACATGGCCGGCCTTCCTCGATCCGCATCCGGCGTTGTACGGCGCCCCTCGCGCGCAGCAGGAACGCTATCTGTGGCCGATCCTGGAAGGCACCGGGCAGTACCACATCTGCATTTCCGAGCCGGACTTCGGATCCGACGTCGCCTCGATCAAGACCACGGCGATCCGCAAGGGCGACGGGTGGGTCATCAACGGATTGAAGCGATGGTCGCCGGATCCGTTTCATCCGTTCCTGAAGCCGGATTACCTGCTGGTCTATGCGGTCACCGATCCGGGGCGCGGCGCCAAGGGCATCAGCACGTTCCTGGTCGATTGGCCGTCCGACGGCGTCAAGGTGTTGCGCACGATGGAGTCGGTCGCGCCCGGAACGTTTCTCGGCAAGGTCTGCGACCTGAGATTCGAGAACTGCGCGATCCCGGCCGAAAACCTGCTGGGTCGTGAAAACGAAGGCTTTCACTACGTCCAGGACCAGCTCAATCGCAACCGCGCGGTGATCGGCATGGGCGCGGTCGGACTGGCCCAGCGCTGCCAGGATATCGCGATCGCCTATGCGCGCGAGCGCAAGACGTTCGGCAAACGCCTCGCGGAGCATCAGGCGATCCAATGGAAGATCGCGGAGTCGGCGATGGACATCGAGACCGGCCGCATGCTGGCCTACAAGGCGGCGTGGAAGATCGATCAAGGCGAGGATGCCCGGCTCGAGGCCGCGATGGCGAAGGGCTATTGCCCGGACATGGCGTGCCGCGTCATCGACCGCACCATCCAGATTCTCGGCGGCATCGGCTGCCTGAAGGAAAGCCGGCTCGGCGACGCGTTCTTCCAGAACAGGATCAGCCTGATCGCCGAAGGCAGCGTCGAGATGATGAAACGCACGATCGCGCGCACGCTCGTCGACGCGCGCGCTTAAGGGAGAAACGCCATGAATCCGATAAGATACCTGATCGCCCTGGCCGGCGCCGTCCTGCTGATGACCCACGCGGCTTGCGCGGAGCCGGTGAAGGTCGGCATCATCGGGCCGTTCTCGGGGCCGTTCTCGAATTTCGGCGAAGCCTGGAAGCAGGCCATCGACGCCTACCAGAAAATTCACGGCAAGACCGCCGGCGGCCAGTACATCGAACTGATCTTCCGCGATCTGACCGGCCCCAATCCGTCCGAGGCCAAGGCATTGGCTCAGGAACTCATCATCAAGGACAAGGTGCAGTATCTCGGCGGCGTCGTGTTCACGCCGAACGCGTTCGCGATCGCTCCCGTCGTCGACGAAGCGAAAATCCCGACCGTGATCTTCAACGCGGCGACCTCCAGCGTGCTGGACAAGTCGAGATATCTCGTCCGCATCTCCTACACGCTGCCGCAGATCACGGTGCCGATCGCGCGTTTCGCGCTCGACCAGGGGATCAAGTCGGTCGTCACCATGGTGTCGGACTACGCCCCCGGCGTCGATGCCGAGACCGCGTTCGTGAAGACGTTCGAGGCCGGCGGCGGCAAGATCGTCGAGAAGATCCGCGTGCCGTTGAAAACCACCGACTTCGGTCCGTTTTTGCAACGCGCCAGGGGCATGGCGCCGGAGGCGATGTTCATCTTCTTTCCGGGAGGACCGCCGTCGTTCGGCGTGATCAAGGCGTACAAGGACAACGACCTGAAAGGCGCCGGCATCCGGCTGTTCGGTACGTCCGAGGCCGACGAAAAGGACCTTCCCGCGATCGGCGATGCCGCGCTCGGGCTCGAATCCGGCATGTTCTATTCCGGTTCGCACGACTCGGCGGCGAACAAGGCATTTGTCGATGCGCTCAGGACCGTGGCCCCGGCGGCGGTCGCCAACGCCACCGCGCTGGAAGGCTTCGACGGCATCGCCGCGATCTATCGCATGATCGAGGCGACCAAAGGCCAGCGCGATCCGGAGGCCGCCATGACCGCGATCCGCGGCTTCGGGTGGGAAAGTCCGCGCGGCCCGATCAGGATCGATCCGGAGACCCGGCACGTGATCCAGAATGTCTACATCCGCAAGGTCGAGAAGGATGCGGACGGAAAGCTGATCCAGAAGGAATTCAAGACCTACGAACAGCAGCCGGACTACGGCCGCGCCGATGCCAAGTAAGCGCCGATCCGCGGCTACGCATCCGAGGTGAGCGCGCCGTGACCCTGATCGCCAGCATCCTGATCGACGGCATCGCCTATGCGATGATCCTGTTCATGATCACCGTCGGGCTTTCGATCGCGCTCGGCCTGATGCATGTCGTCAACATGGCGCATGGCGCGTTCGCGATGATCGGCGGATTCGCGACGGTCATTCTCATGCACCGGCTGGGATGGCGCTTCGAATTCGCGGTTCTGGCCGCGATTCTGGCCACCGCGCTGCTGTCGGTTCCGGTGGAGCGCTACCTGATCTCGCGCGTCTACGACAGGCCTGAACTGGATCAGGCGCTGCTCACCATCGGCATCGCCTTTGTCGCCATCGCGCTGGTCAATCTCTGGCTCGGCGCGTCGTTTTCCTCGATCGAACTGCCGGCATGGCTCTCCGGTCCGATCGATCTCGGCTTTCGCTCGTTCCCGCGACACCGGCTCGCCGTGATCGTGCTCGGCCTCATCGTGAGCGCGGGGCTGTGGGTCTTCATCGAACGCTCGCGGTTCGGGATCAGGCTGCGCGCCGCCGTCGACAATGTCGGAATCGCGCAGGCGGTCGGCATCAATACCACGCTGCTGTACTCTTCCGCCTTCGCGCTCGGCGCGGGCCTGGCCGCATTGGGCGGGATCGCCGGGACCGAATTGCTGCCGATGGAGGCGAACTACCCGGTGAAGTATCTCGTGCTGTTTCTCGCGGTGGTCGCGGTCGGGGGACAGGGCACGCTGTTCGGAACGTTCCTCGCGGCGATCCTGCTGGGCGTGGTCGAGACGGCGTCGAAATATCTGTTGCCCGACATCGCGTCGATCTCGTTCTATTTGACGATGCTGGTCGTCCTGGCCCTGCGGCCGCAGGGGCTGTTCGGCCGCAAGGAGGCCGCATGAGCGATGCGAGCCCGGCGCGGCTTCATCCGCCGTATGTAAAATGGCGGTGGACGTTCGGGCCGGAGCTCGCCGTCGCAGCCGCGGGGCTGACGGCCGCGCTGCTGTTTCCCGACGATCTCGGCTTCCTCGCCCGGATCAACATCCTGATCGTCTTCACGCTGTCGCTGGCGCTGGTGATCGGACAGGCAGGCATCGGTACGCTCGGGCAGGCCGCCCTGTTCGGCGCGGGCTCCTACGGCGCCGCGCTGTGGGCCCTGCACGTATCCTCCGAGCCGCTCTCCGGATTGCTCGTCGGCGCATTGTCCGGCGCCGGCATCGCAGCTTTAAGCGGCTTGCTGATCCTGCGCACCCGCGGGCTCACGCTGATCATGCTGTCGGTGGCGTTTGCCCAGGTGCTGCTCGAGATCGCCAACAAGGCTGCCTTCGCCACCGGCGGCGACGACGGGCTCGCCGATATTCCGGTGCGTCCCATTTTCGGCGTGTTCGCTTTCGACTTTCGCGGCCAGGTCGGCTTCGGCTACACATTGGCGGTCCTGGTGCTGGCCTATTGCGCGCTTCGCCGCGTCGTCGCGTCGCCCTTCGGCCTCACCTGCCGCGGCATCAAGGGCGATCAGTTGCGGATGCGCGCGGTCGGCGCGCCGGTGTTCAAGCATCTGCTGTCGGTCTACGTGCTCGGCGGCGCCTTTGCCGGCGTCGCGGGCGCCCTGTCGGCGCAGACCACCCAGGTCGTGGGCCTGAGCAATCTCGGATTCGAGTTGTCCGCCGAAGGCGTGGTGATGCTGACGATCGGCGGCGTCGGCAGCCTGACGGGGGCGCTTCTCGGCGTTCCCGTCTTCATGATCATCCGCCACGTCGCCGCGGCGATCAACCCGTATCACTGGCTGTTCGTGATCGGCGTCCTGCTGATCGTCACCATCCTGTTCCTGCCGCAGGGCGTGCACGGCCTTCTCGACAGATGGTACAAGCGGCTATCGAGGCCTGCGACGTGAGCGAACGGCTGCGCCTCGCCCACGTGACGAAATCGTTCGGCGGCCTCACGGTCGCGTCCGACATCAATCTGTCGTTGTCCGACGGCGAGCGAACCGCCTTGATCGGACCGAACGGCGCCGGCAAGACCACCCTCGTCAACATCATCAGCGGCGCGCTGCAGTCCTCCACCGGGGATATTCATCTCGACGGCAGCCGCGTCAACGCGCTGGACCAGGCGGCCCGCACCCGCGCCGGCATCGTGCGGACGTTCCAGGTCAGCCGTCTTTGCCGCGACCTGACGGTGATCGAGAACGTCTTGTTGCCGCTGATCCAACGCCGTCGCGCCGCCTTCAGGCTCTGGCCCGCCGCGAAATCCGATAGCGCCATCGAGACGGAGGCCGTCGCCTTGCTGCAACCCCTGGGCCTCATGAGCGCGGCGACGCGACGGCTCGGCGATCTGGCCTATGGCGAGCAGCGGCTCGTCGAAATCGCGATGGCCCTTGCGCTGAAGCCGCGGATCCTGCTGCTCGACGAACCGGCCGCCGGCGTTCCGGAGAGCGAATCGCGCGTCATACTCGACGTCCTGTCGCGGCTGCCCGATGACCTGCCGATCCTGCTCATCGAACACGACATGGATCTGGTTTTCCGTTTCGCCCGCCGCGTCGTCGTCCTGGTGTCCGGCGCGATCGTCTTCGACGGCACCCCCGCGGAGGTTTCGGTGAATCAAACGATCCGCGATATCTATTTCGGGAAGGACGGGCATGGCGCGACCCGGAGCTGATCTCGCCGTCGAAAACCTTCGCGGAGGTTATGCCGGGACGCGGGTTCTGGATGGCGTCTCCTTTCGGGTCCCGGCCGGACACAAACTGGGAATTCTCGGCCGCAACGGCGTCGGCAAGACCACGACGCTGGCCTGCATCATGGGGCTGGCTGAAACCCATGGCGGGCTGATCAGCTTCGGAAGCAGCGACATAACGGCGATGCCCACCTGGCGCCGCGCGCGCGCCGGGCTGGGTTACGTTCCGCAGACGCGCGACATCTTCAAGTCCCTCACGGTGGAAGAGAACCTTTTCAGCGCGGCGCGCACCCACGAAGACAACGAACGGATTGCCTTAGCCTACCAACTGTTTCCGCGGCTGCGCGAGCGGCGCAATAACAACGGCATGCAATTGTCGGGCGGCGAACAGCAGATGCTCTCGGTCGCCCGCGCGATGGTGTCGGGCCCGGCCATCCTTCTCATGGACGAGCCGCTGGAGGGGCTCGCGCCGATCGTCCGCGACGAACTGATGGATGCCATTCGTCATCTGATCGAGGCCACCGGCCTGAGCTGCATCCTTGTCGAGCAGCATGTCGACGTCGTGCTGGGCTTCGCCGACCAGGTCCTGGTCCTCGAGCGCGGAAAACCGGTTTTTCTCGGCCCGTCGATCGAACTGCGGTCGGATCCGTCGATTCTCGACCATGCGATCGGCCTTCGCAAAGCGGCGACCTGCTGATCCGAAAACGCGTCGGCGGCGCCGCCAAGCGGATGGCGCCAAGCCTCCGATCTTGCGATGTCCCCTGAAAACGATCGCTTGAAAAGGGCAGTGGTGCCCAGGAAAGGACTCGAACCTTCACGGCCGTGAAGCCACTGGCACCTGAAGCCAGCGCGTCTACCAATTCCGCCACCTGGGCCCGGGCGGATCAGTACGGACCGGATGCGCGGTTGTCAAATTCGCAAGGCGGTCATATCCGCTGTACAGCAAGGCGTTGATACCGTATGGCGAACCCGCCAGACTGGCAGGCGCCCGACCGGCGGACCATCGATCGGCGCATCGGGGATCGGCGCATGACTTCGAACTTGAATACCCTCGTCTCGGTGTTCGGCGGCTCCGGCTTTCTCGGCCGCCATGTCGTCGGCGCGCTGGCGCGGCGGGATTACCGCATCCGCGTCGCGGTGCGGCGGCCGGACCTCGCAGGGCATCTGCAGCCGCTCGGCAAGGTCGGCCAGATCCACGCGGTGCAGGCCAATCTGCGGTATCCGGCCTCGGTCGCCGCCGCTATGCGCGACTCCCATGTCGCGATCAACCTCGTGGGGATCCTGGCCGAAAGCGGCGCGCAGCGCTTCGATGCCGTGCAGAGCGAAGGCGCCGGCGCGATCGCGACCGCGGCCGCGGCGGTTGGCGCGCGCATGGTGCATGTCTCGGCGATCGGCGCCGACGACAAATCCGTCTCGCGCTACGCGCGCTCGAAGGCAGCAGGCGAACAGGCGGTGCTGGCCCGCGTGCCGTCGGCGACGATCTTGCGGCCCTCGGTGGTGTTCGGCCCCGAAGACGCGTTCACCAACCGCTTCGCCGCGCTGGCGCGGGTCTCGCCGGTGATGCCGCTGATTGGCGGCACGACGCGGCTGCAGCCGGTCTATGTCGGCGATGTCGCCGCCGCGGTGGCGGCTGCGGTCGAGGGCAACGCCAAAGCCGGCGCGGTGTATGAACTCGGCGGCCCGGAAACCATGACCATGCGCGAGATCATTGCGGTGATCCTCGCCACCATCGAGCGCCATCGTCTGCTGCTGCCGGTGCCGTTCGGCGTCGCCAATCTGCAGGCGATGCTGCTGCAGTTCGCGCCCGGCGGGCTGAAGCTGACGCCGGACCAGGTCGCGCTGCTCAAGTCCGACAATGTGGTGTCGGAGGCCGCGATATCCGCCGGACTGACGCTGCAGGGACTAGGCATCGCGCCGGACTCGCTGGAGGCGATCGTGCCGTCTTATCTCTGGCGGTTTCGCAAGACCGGGCAGTTCGCGCGCAAGAGCGTGTAAACTTTTTCCGTGAGTTTCACGCGGCCGGCGCAGGGGTGATCCAGGTCACAGTCGAACGCCGCGCAATGGCAGACAGTCCCGTCATCAACAACGGGAGTGTCACATGCGCAAATTCATTCTGATTGCCGCGATGGTTCTGGTCTCCGCCTCGGCCCACGCCGGCGCCCAGCTTGCGTTGAACGAACCGGCCGCGACGGCTCCGGCCACGCCCGCGCCGGTGCTGATCCCGCCGCCCACG
>CAXUBE010000093.1:0-9325 GCA_964249215.1 uncultured Rhodopseudomonas sp.
GCATCCGCAGGCCGATGCCCCGGCTGCCGTCTTGCGCAGCCACGCCGTGGTGCCTTCGACGCCGAGCGGAAACGGCGCGGCCAGCCGCGTTGCGCCGCGATCCTGGAGCGCGCGCGCGGTATCGGCGAGGAACGGCTGCGCCAGCAGGAATTTGGTACGCGGCCCGATCGCGGGCAACGCTGCGGCGTTGCGCGGCGGCAGGAACTGCACATTGCGGATGCCGAGCGCGTCGAACATCCGCACGAACTGGTCCTCGACCACGTCGGCGAGCGCGCCCACGATCAGCAGCCGATCCTCGCCCGTCCCGGCAACGGGGGCTACGGGCACGAGCGAAGCGAGACAGGCGTCCTCGCCTTGCGTGAACGTCGTCTCGATTCCGCTGCCGGAATAATTGAGGATGCGCACCGCAGGCGAAAAGCGCTGCGACAGTCGCAGCGCGGCGCGCGACAGATCCAGCTTGATCACCTCGGACGGGCATGAGCCGACCAGGAAAAGCAGCCTGATCTCCGGCCGCCGCGCCAACAATTGCGTGACGATGCGGTCGAGTTCGTCATTGGCGTCGGTGAGGCCCGCGAGATCCTTTTCTTCCATGATCGCGGTCGCAAAGCGCGGCTCGGCGAAGATCATGACGCCGGCGGCGGATTGGATGAGGTGCGCGCAGGTGCGCGAGCCGACCACGAGGAAGAAAGCGTCCTGGATCTTGCGATGCAGCCAGACGATGCCGGTCAGCCCGCAAAATACTTCGCGCTGGCCGCTCTCGCGGCGAATAACGGGTGCGATCGCGGCGCCGGTGGTGCAGCCCTGCAAATGCGCGTTCATGTCGGGCTCCCGGATATCGCGGGAGCCGCCGACAGCGCGATCCGTTCGTCGCGGCGCGCGGCGCGCAGCTTCAGCACGAATTGCGTGGCGTTGACGAAGTAGGATGCATACGCCGCGAGCGCCAGCAGCATCTGCTGGCGGGGATCGCCGTAGCCTGCGAACAGCGCCACGAGGTAAGCGGTATGCAGCGCCAGCACGAGGAAGCTGAAAACGTCCTCCCAGAAGAACGCCGGCGCGAACAGGTAGCAGCCGAACACTTCGCGTTCCCAGATCGCGCCGGTGATCATGATGGCGTAGAGCAGCAGAGTCTTGATCACGATCGACGCGGTGGCGATGCCGAATCCATCGTCCGTGGCGAGATAGCGGACCACCAATGCGAGGCTGACCGCAAAGGCGACGAACTGGATCGGCGCAAGAATGCCCTGCACCAGCGTCCATTTTGTTGCGTCGCGGCGGATGCGCTGTTCGGAGGTATAAAGCGCGTCAACCCTTTGCCGCGACGGCGAGTCCGTCAATCTCGGCGCCGGCGCGCGTCGGCGCCCGTTCGCAGGCGCAGCGACGGTTTCATGAACAGAACTGTAAAGACTATTTGACAGTGCCCCGTCGCGATGATGCGATATCGGCATGGAGACACAGGAGGCTATCAGCGAAGACCCGCCTGACTGCGTAATATCCGGGGTTTTCGCCGTTCGAAGCTGCACCGCGCCACTCCCTAAGTGCGGGCCTGATGTGATGAAGGCTAAACTCGCTTCGCAACACTGTCAACCAAACCATACGTAAATTAAACTTGACGGTCGTGAGCGACACGGACTTAGATGGTTGGGGGAGTGAAAAATGTCCGATGTGAACGAGCAATCATTCTCAGCCGGCAATACTGCTGACGCCTCATCCTCATGGACTTCCAAGCCGGCGCGGCAACGCGTTCAGGCTCCGTTATGGCGTTTTCGCCCTGCGCTGCCGCCGGTCGTCAAGACGATCAAGAACGAGATCATTCCGAAGCTCGTGCTCGCCTTGCGCAGCATGCCGCCGCAGCCGGTCAAGCCCGAACAGACCGCGCCGGACGCGGTCGAGGAGTTCGCCGCGCTCACGCTCGGCAATGATGACGGCGCCGCCTACGCCTATGTCGAGAAGATGTTGGCGCAGGGCGCCTCGGTGGAAACCATCTTCCTCCAATTGCTGGCGCCCGCGGCGCGCCTGCTCGGCGCGCAATGGGAATCCGACGTCACGGATTTTGCCAATGTCACGCTCGGCGTCAGCCGGCTGCAGCGAATCATGCGCCGGCTCGGCGAAGATTTCGTGCATGAAGGCGGCCACGGGCATGGCGGCGAATCGGTGCTGCTCACCATCATTCCAGGCGAGCAGCACAGCTTCGGGCTGTCGATGGTCGCCGAATTCTTCCGCCGTGCCGGCTGGAACCTCTGTACCGGCCCGTTCACGTCGCATCATGAATTGACATCTCTTGTGCATAACCACTGGTTCGACGTGGTCGGTTTCTCGGTGAGCAGCGACCGGCGGCTCGACGAACTGAAAAAGGACATCCACGACATCCGCCGCGACTCCCGAAATAGACACGTCGGCGTGATGCTCGGCGGGCCGGCGATGGCGGCGCATCCCGAGCTTGTGGCCTCCATGGGAGCCGATATGATGTCGCTCGATGCCGCGACCGCGCCGCAGCAGGCCCGCGGCCTGATCGCGCAGATGCGCCGACAGGCGTGAGGGCGCAGCAGCCCGCGCGTCCAGCAACCGAGAGAACGCCGGGAATGAAGATTGATATGGCGGACCCTGCCTTGGCGGTCAGCGTCGTCACTGAACTCTATCTGCGCACCAAGGCGCTTCACGTCGAGGCCGAACGCACCGGCATCATCCGCGACCTGTTGCGCGGCGACGCGAGCCGCGAAGGCTACATCCTGCTGCTGCGCAACCTTCTGCCTGCCTACCAGGCATTGGAGAGCGGTGTGCTGCAGCACCGCGACTCGCCGACTTTGGCGCCGCTGGCGGCCTTCGACCTCGCCCGCGCGCCCGCGATCGAGGCCGATCTTGTGGCGCTCTGCGGCCCGCATTGGAAGGACGACGTGCCGCTGCTTGATGCCGGCGCGTTCTATGCCGGTCGTATCGCAAGAGCGTCGGAAGACGACGGCGCACGGCTGATCGCCCACGCTTATACGCGTTATCTCGGCGATCTCAGCGGCGGGCAAATCCTGCAGCGCCTGCTGGCGCGCTCGCTGCGGCTCACGCCCGGCCAGCTCACATTCTACGATTTTCCGGCGTTCGCCGACCTCGCGGCGCTGAAGACCGGCTACCGCAATGCGCTCGAGGCCGCGGGCACCCGCGCCGCCGACCCGCAGATGGTGATCGAGGAAGGCGCGATCGCGTTTTCGCTCAACATCGACCTGTCCTCCGCGATCAAGGCGAAGCTGTCGGCCAATCCCGCCGCCGTGATCGCGGCCGAATAGTCGCTCCGAGTTTGCTCCTTTTCACCCCGCGTCAGCTTTTGCCGTCGTCATTCGACGCGCGGGAGGAGTGCCAGATCAGGTGCTCCAGCACTTCGGCGGTGCGCAGCGTCGAATTCCGCACGCTCTCCAGCATCTCCGCGATGCGGCCGGTCTCGACGCCGTAGGTGATTTCCAGCGCGGCGAGCTGCGCGTTCTCGACCACCGACGATAATAAATTCTGGTAGACGAGGTCGGTCTTTGAATCCAGCCGCACGCTGTTGATGCGGTGGCTCTTGATGATGCTGTCCTGGAATCGGCTGCGCGCGGCTTCCGCGGCCTTGCGGTCGGTGATGTCGGAAAAAATCAGCACGAAGCCGAGCACCCGGTCGCGCGAGGGATGCACCGGGTCGGCGCGCACCATCAGAGGCTTTTCCCGATTGCCTTCCTCGCGCAGCAGAAGCTCGCCGCGCCAGCCGCGATGCTGGTGGATCAGTCCGGCGATGTTGCGCAGAAATTCGTCCGCCTCCTGAAACGCGCCCGCCATTTCGTCGAGACGCGCGATCGCGGCAAGTCCTTTCGGCAGCATCGCCTTCAGGGCCTCGTTCATCAAAAGGATTTTGCCGTCGATGTCGGCGATGATCACCGGCTGTTCGGACACGCGGACGTGGCGGCTGAACTGATCGAGCTGGTCCTGCGCGATCAGCGTTCGCACCGCGCGGAATTGCAGGATGATGTCGGTCACCGACTGACCGATCAGTCGGGCCGCCGCGATGTCGGCCGCGGTCCAGGGATCGGAGGTGCCTTCGACGAGCTGGTGCCACTGCGCGAAGGAACGGCGCGGCGACAGATCGCTGGGATCGCTGCCGATCACGAACGGCTTCAGCGGATCGCCGCCCCAGGTCACGGTGCGGATTCGTTCGGGGCGAAACCAGATCAGATATTCGCCCGTATTGTTCGAGATCGTCGTCACGGCGATGCCGCTCGCGACCTTGACGATGCGCGCGAACTGCGCAAACTCCAGTCCCAGCGACGCCGTCGTCAGCACCGCGGCCTGGCGCCGCGTGTCGAGCCACTCGCCGATCTCGCGGATTTCCTGCGTGCCCGGCACTTCGCCGGACGACACGATCTGTCCCTCATAGATCAGCGCCGCGCCGCTCGCCCCGACCGGCTGCAGGATCGACTGCGAACTGTCGAAGATCGCGCCGCGCCAGTCGCCTTCGCGCGACACCGCCTCGATCATCCGCTGCTCGAGCCGCTGCACGAAGATTTCCGACTGACTCTGCGCGAAACTCTCCAGCGCCGCGATCCGGGTGGCGACCGCCTCGGCAAGCAGTTCGCACACCGCCCGAAGTTCGAAATGAATGAAGCGCGGCTCGTAATGATGGCAGGCGACCAGGCCCCAGAGCTTGCCGCCGACCACCAGCGACACAACCAGCGTGGCGCCGACGCCCATGTTCTTGAGATACTGCAGATGGATCGGCGACATGCTGCGCAGGAAGCACGACGACATGTCGAGATCGGCGCCGGTCAGCGGCGACAGCCGCGGCTGCAGCGGCACCGGCTGGTAGTTGACGTCGACCAGCACGCGCACGCGGGTGCGTTCGTACAGCCGGCGCGCCATCTGCGGAATGTCCGACGACGGGTAGCGATTGCCGAGATACGCGTCGAGATCGGAACGGCGGCGCTCGGAGAACACCTCGCCGTGGCCTTCCTCGTCGAAGCGGTAGACCATCACCCGGTCATAGCCGGTGCGCTCGCGGAACAGCGTCGCGGTGTCCTCGCATAGCCCGTTCAGAGACGACGCGGTGCGGATCGCCTCCAGCGCCCGCGCGATCTGTTTCGACAGATCGACCGAGGGACCGGCGCGCTCCAGTTCGATGACCAGCCCGCCGGCGGGCGGACGATGCAGCAGCCCGACATATTCGGCGCATGGATTTCCGATCCGGCAGCGCACGCCGATCGGCATGCCCTGCGAGGTCGGATCGAGATGCGGCAGGATTCGGAGCAGAAGATCGCCCTCGAGATCGGCGAGCGGCATCCCGATAACGTGCTTGAGACGGAGAAATTCGGCGGCGTTGGCGCTAGCCTGGATCACGCGGTGATCGGGCTCGCTAACGACCAGAAGCGCTCCATGCGGCTGAATCGAACCAGCCAGATGTATCTCTTCGCGTTCGCAATTCGAAAGATCGGCTTTTCCGAACGCTGGGGTAGCGATGGAATTCAGCGCCAAGTCAGTCCTCTGGGGGTTCCTCGACGTTCGACCCCTTGTCGTCGAGGCCGTAACGATTGAGCTTGGCATAAAGGCTCTGCCGGCTCAATCCCAGTAGTTCGGCGGTGGCGGTCCTGTTCCCGTTCGCCAGTTCGAGCGCTTCTTTCACGTAATGCTGCTCGACGATGCTCACGGTGTTCTTCACCAGCGTGCGCAGCGACGACTTGCCGATCTGCTCGTTCAGCGAGCCTAGCGCGGTGCGCAACAGTTCGCCGTCGCCGCTGAAAGGAAGCCTGCGCGCGACGTTGCGCAGCAAGACGCCGACGCTGACGAGATCGTTGCCCTCGCCCTCGCCTGCACCCGCGGACATCTCGATCTCGGTATCGCTGCCGAGTTCGCCGCGGATCGTGGTGGTAAACAGCCTTACCGTCTTGTGCCGCTGCACATTGGCGAGCAGCGCGTTCAGGTCGGCGCCGGGCTGCCATAGCCACCGGCCCAGCGACTCTCCGATCACCGACCCCTTGGCGCCGACCTGCACCAGATCGAGAAACGCCTGGTTGGCGTAGCGGATGACGCCGCCGCCATCGAGCGCGACGAATCCGTCGGGCAATCGATCCACCAACTCCCCGACCGGCGATAGCTCGGCAGTCTCGATCCGCGGCGACAGTTCGGTTGCGGCGGTGAACTGCAACAAGAAAACGTGGCCGGGTTCGGCGGTGATCAGCGAGCCGCGCAGCATCCACGGCTTGGCGTCGGCGCCGAGATGCACGAGGATGCTGAGCGCCTTGCCGCGGTCGCGGACCCGCGCCAGCATATCACGGACGGCGTCCCGGTCCTGCGCCGCGATTTCCTGCAGCAATTCGCGGCCGGATAGATCTTCGTTGCGGCGGCGGGTCGAATTCAGCGCGTCGATCGCGGTGCGGTTGGCTTCGATGATGCGCAGATGCGCGGTAGAGACGATCATCACCGCCTCGTTCGAGGCGTCGAACACCAGCCGGTAGCGGGTCTCGATCTCCCGCAGCTTCCAGTAATCGCGCTCCATGGTCTGCTGGGCCGCGATCAGCCGCGACTGCAGTTCCGCGACCGCCTGCAGGTTCTTGCCGATCGCGAGCATGCCGGCGCGGCCGCCGAGCAGCACGGTGGTGAATTCCATCGGAATTTCGAGGCCGCTCGGGAAACGCTGATTGATCTGGCGGAACGCGGAGATGCCGCTGACCCGCGCGTCGTTGACCATCCGCTTGACCTTGGCGCCGGTCTCGCCGGCGAGATCGACCCAATGGCGGCCGAGCCAGCCATCGATCTTTTCCGCGCTCATCGCAGGCGACAAAGTCGCCTCGCGAATCACGCCGTCCATGTCCAGCAACAGCGTGATGTCGGGCTGTAAAGTCGGTAAGGCGGACATTCTGGATTTGTACCGATCATCGGTTTGCCGCAAGATACGACGGTGCAGGAAGGGATCCCGGATGCTGACGGGGCAGTTTCAGTCAAGCAAGGCACACAATGTGCCAATGCGACCTGACACTCAGGCGGAAAACAAGGAGATCCACCGGTCAAAGTGCACATAATTACTCCTTCAAGTCAATAAACACTATTGATATAAATGGGTTGCCTTGTCACTTATGCTTTACATAAAACCTGGAACAGCCGCACCGATTTGGGGTTAACAGGTCATGCGCCGTTGGAAAATGCGGGTTTTCAATCTCGGCGGGGCAAATATGACAACAAGTTTTGATACCCGCCTGTGTCAATATGTCCTAACAATCGAAATGTTCTAATTGAGTCAGAACACGTCAGGGAGAAAACACACGTGATCAGGAAATACCTTTCCCTCGTCGCTTCAGTCGCCGCGGTGATGGCGCTGTCAGACGCGGCAGCCAACGCGCAGGACGCCACCAAAGGCGAACAGGTTTTCAAGCAGTGCATGACCTGCCACCGCATCGGACCTGACGCCAAGAATCTCGTCGGGCCGGTCCTGACCGGGGTGATCGGCCGGCAATCCGGCACCGCGCCGGGCTTTTCCTATTCGCCGCTCAACAAATCCGCGGGCGAAAACGGCCTGGTGTGGTCCGACGACCTGATCATGGAATACCTGCCCGATCCGAACGCCTTCCTGAAGAAATTTCTGACCGACAAGGGCAAGGCCGACCTCGCGGTCGGCTCGACCAAGATGACCTACAAGCTCGCGAACGAGCAGCAGCGCAAGGACGTGATCGCCTACATCAACCAGTTCTCCGACAAAAAGTAACAGTGCCGTATCGGCCGGCGCGGTCAGCGCCAGCGTCGGCCGAGATCGACCAGATGGGCGAGCCCTGCGGCAGCCAGGCAGGCGCATGCGACCGTCCATTCGCTGCCTGCAAGCGTTGCGCGCAATGCCAGCAGCAGGAACGTGCCGGCGCAAAGGTTCGGCAGCAGATCGACCGGGGATACGCCGCGCCGTCTGCGGCGCCAATATAGCGTCAGCAACGCGGCCTCGACCACGACCAGCGCGAGGATGATGTCGACCAGCCGGCCGCTCGCGAACAATTCAGCCATGGCCGACGATCACACAGTGCCGCGGACGCCGCAACGGCGGTTCAGGCGAATGGCGCATTCAGCCGCACCACGGTGAGGTTGAGAAACGCCGCGAACGACACCCACAGCAGATACGGCACCAGATAAAGGCTGGCGGTTCGGGCAAAGCTCCAGAACACAACGATCGGTATCAGGATCGAGAGCCAGAGCAATCCGACTTCGATCAGCGCCCAATCCGGCCGCCTGAGCGCGAAAAACAACGTGCTCCACAACACATTAAGGCATCCGTTCAGCGCGAACAGCGCGATCACCCAATCGCGCTGCGCGCGGTCAGGCGCGCCGCGCCATGCCGAGACCGCCGACGCGGTCGCCAGCGCGAAGATCAGCGTCCACGCCGGCGCGAACAGCCAGTCCGGCGGCTGCCAGGGTGGCTTGTTCAGGCTCTGATACCACGGCCCGGTGTCGGTCAGCGCGCCGCCCAGCATGCCGATGACGATCGCGACGCCGGCGGCTATCAGCACCGGATGCCAGCGCCGCGCCGCCATCAGGCCTGCGCCAGTCCGGCCATGTGCGCCAGATTCTTGAAGAAGATCCGGATATGCGCGATCGGTTTCGCGCGCACCAGCTCCTTGTTCATATAGGCGTCCCAGGTCAGCTTCTGCACGTCGGCGTCGCGGCAGATGCTGACGAAGCGTTCGCGGCGGCGGTCGTTCGAGTACCAGTACCACTGCATCAAGCCGAGGATGCGGAACACCATGCCGTGCATCCGCATGAAGCGCTTGCGCGCGGACTTCAGCGCTTTGGCATCGCCGGTCTCCAGGAACTGATCGACGGCTTCGGCGGACAAGCGCCCGCCAATCATCGCGTAGTAGATGCCCTCGCCCGATGCCGGCGCAACCACTCCCGCGGCATCGCCGGCGAGCAGCACGCTATGGCCGTCGTCCCAGCGCGGCAGCGGATGCAGCGGGATCGGCGCGCCTTCGCGGCGGATGGGTTCCACCGTGCCCAGGCCCGCCGACGCGCGCAGGCCGCCGACCGATTCGCGCAGCGAGAATCCCTTATGCGCGGAGCCGGTGCCGACGCTGACGGTGTCGCCATGCGGAAACACCCAGCCGTAGAAATCCGGCGACACCGTGCCGCGATAATAGACATCGCAGCGCTTGGCATCGAAGTTGGCGCTCGCGTCCGGCGCCTTCACGATCTCATGATAGGCAAACACGTATGGCAACCGGTCCGCGCCGGGCAGGCACTGCTTCGCGACGGCGGACAGCGCGCCGTCGGCGCCGATCAGAGCGCGCGTGCGGACACTGACCTCGACGGCGGCGCCCTCCCCGACCCTCTGCTCGACATGCAC
>CAXUBE010000094.1:0-9113 GCA_964249215.1 uncultured Rhodopseudomonas sp.
CCCCGCAATAGCGGAAATTTGCGGCGCGGCCGGTTTCCCCGCCCGACAAAAATGTCTAGGGTCCGCGCAACCGCACACCGGAGGAACACCGTGCGTCGATTATCATTGCTCACCGCCGCTGCGGTCGCGCTCTCGACCGCCGGCGCGCAGGCCGACGATCTGAAGATCGCGCTGATCCATGGCAAGACCGGCCCGCTCGAGGCTTACGCCAAGCAGACCGAGACCGGGCTGCGGCTGGGGCTCGAATACGCCACCAACGGCACCATGATGGTCGACGGCCGCAAGATCGTGGTGATCACCAAGGACGATCAGAGCAAGCCGGACCTCTCGAAGGCGGCGCTCGCCGAAGCCTATCAGGACGACAAGGTGGACATCGCGATCGGCACTTCGTCCTCCGCCGCGGCGCTGGCCGATCTGCCGGTCGCCGAAGAGAACAAGAAGATCCTGATCGTCGAGCCGGCGGTGGCCGACCAGATCACCGCCGAGAAATGGAATCGCTACATCTTCCGGACCGGCCGCAACTCGTCGCAGGACGCGATCGCCAACGCGGTCGCGATCGGCAAGCCGGGCGTCACCATCGCCACGCTCGGCCAGGACTACGCGTTCGGGCGCGACGGCGTCGCCGCCTTCAAGGAAGCACTGGCCAAAACCGGCGCGACGCTCGCCGCCGAGGAATACGTCCCGACCACCACGACGGATTTCACCGCGGCCGGCCAGCGGCTGTTCGACGCCCTGAAGGACAAGCCCGGCCGCAAGATCATCTGGGTGATCTGGGCCGGCGGCGGCGATCCCTTGACCAAGCTGCAGGACATGGATCCGAAGCGCTACGGCATCGAACTGTCGACCGGCGGCAACATCCTGCCGGCGCTCGCGGCCTACAAGCGACTGCCGGGGATGGAGGGCGCGACTTATTATTACTACGACATCCCCAAGAACCCGGTGAACGACTGGCTGGTCGCCGAGCACAAGAAGCGTTTCAATGCGCCGCCGGATTTCTTCACCGCGGGCGGCTTCGCCGCGGCGATGGCGACCGTCGCGGCGGTGACCAAGGCGAAATCGACCGACACCGAGAAGCTGATCGCGGCGATGGAAGGCCTGGAATTCGATACGCCAAAGGGCAAGATGATCTTCCGCAAGGAAGACCACCAGGCGCTGCAAAGCATGTATCACTTCCGCGTCAAGGTCGATCCGGACCTGGCATGGGCGGTCAACGAGCCGGTCGGCGAAATCAAGATCGAGGACATGAACATCCCGATCCGGAATAAGCGGTAGATGCCGCTTGCACGGCGTCGTCCCCGCGAAGGCGGGACCCGATACGCCTTGTCCTATCAAGCCAAGCCGGCCTCGCCACATGCGTTCGTCCACGAACGCAGGGATGATGGGTCCCCGCCTTCGCGGAGACGACGGAACAAATGTTTTTACGCATAGCCGAACGTCGGACCGCATGCCCTTTTCCCTGGAAACGCAAAATCTCACGATCCGGTTCGGCGGCCACGTCGCCGTCGGCGGCGTGAACTGCATTTTTCGTCCCGGCGAGCTCACGGCGATCGTCGGCCCGAACGGCGCCGGCAAGACCACCTACTTCAATCTGATCTCCGGCCAGTTGCGGCCGAGCTCCGGCCGCATCCTGTTCGACGGTGCCGACATCACGCAGCTCTCCGCGCCGTTGCGGACGCGCGCGGGCCTCGGCCGCGCGTTTCAATTGACCAACCTTTTCCCCAATCTCAGCGTCGAGGAAAACGTCCGCCTCGCGGTGCAGGCCAAAAGCGGTACGCATTACGACATGCTGCGGCCGTGGACGACGCGGCGCGACCTGATCGCGCGCGCCGACGCTATCCTCGACAGCGTCGCGCTCGGCGGCCGCCGCGGCATCGCCGCCACCGCGCTGTCGCATGGCGACCAGCGCAAGCTCGAGGTCGCGCTGATGATGGCGCTGGAGCCGAAGGTCTTCATGTTCGACGAGCCGACCGCCGGCATGAGCGTCGACGAGGTGCCGGTGGTGCTCGACCTGATCGCGCGGCTGAAGCAGGATCGCAGCAAGATCATCCTCCTGGTCGAGCACAAGATGGACGTGGTGCGCTCGCTCGCCGACCGCATCATCGTGCTGCATAACGGCCGGCTGGTCGCCGACGGCAAGCCCGCCGAGGTGATCGCCTCGCCGATCGTGCAGGAGGCGTATCTCGGCATCGCGCCCGGCAAGAGCGCGGCATGACCCCGCTTCTCGCGCTCGCCGGCGTGCAAACTTATATCGGCCGCTATCATATCCTGCACGGCGTCGACCTCGCGGTCGCCGAAGGCAAGACCACGATGCTGCTCGGCCGCAACGGCGCCGGCAAGACCACGACGCTGCGCAGCGTGATGGGGCTTTGGCGGGCGTCGTCCGGCACCATCGCGCTGGCCGGCGAGCGCATCGAGGCGCTCGCGACGCCGGATATCGCGCGCCGCGGCGTCGGCTACGTGCCGGAAAGCATGGCGGTGTTTTCCGATCTGACGGTGAAGGAAAACCTGGTGCTCGCCGCGCGCGACGCCGCGCTCGATGACGCGCGGCTGGACTGGATCTTCGGGTTCTTTCCCGCGCTGAAAAAATTCTGGCTGTCGCGCGCGGGCTCGCTGTCCGGCGGCCAGAAGCAGATGCTGTCGATCGCGCGCGCCATCGTCGAGCCGCGCAAGCTGCTCCTGATCGACGAGCCGACCAAGGGGCTGGCGCCGGCCATCATCGTCGCGCTGATCGACTGCTTCGCCGAACTGAAACGGCGCGGCGCCACCATCCTGCTGGTCGAGCAGAACTTCCATGTCGCCAGACAGATCGGCGACGACGTGCTGGTGATGGACAACGGCCGCATCGTTCATCGCGGCGCGATGGCCGAACTGGCGCGGGACGTGCCGCTGCAGGAACGCCTGCTCGGGCTCAGCCTGGAGGCGCATCAGTGACCGAAGCCGCCGCGCCCGCCGCCGACGCGCTGCCTCGGGCGCGGCGCGATCTGCTGCCGGTGCTGCTGCCGGTGATCCTGGCGCTGGCGGTGATCCCGCTTATCGGCTCGGGTAGTTCGTGGGTGACGCTGACGATCGCGAGTCTTGCGATGGGCATGATGATCTTCATCATGGCGTCGGGCCTGACGCTGGTGTTCGGAATGATGGACGTGCTGAATTTCGGCCACGGCGCTTTCATCGCGGTCGGCGCCTATGTCGCGACGCTGGTGCTGCTGCCGCTGGCGCGCATGGTGCAGGCGGATTCGCTGCTGCTCAACCTCGCGGTGCTGGCGCCGGCGGCGCTGTTGTCGATGGCGGTGTCCGGCGCGCTCGGCCTCGTCGTCGAACGCGTGCTGATCCTGCCGGTGTACGGCCAGCACCTCAAGCAGATCCTGATGACCACCGGCGGACTGATCGTCGCCGAGCAGTTGCTCTACGCGCTGTGGGGTCCGCAGATCATTCCGCTGCCGCTGCCGGCATCGCTGCGCGGCTCCTTCATCTTCGGCGACGTCGCGATCGCGAAATACCGCCTGCTGGCGATGATCGTCGGGCTCGTGGTGTTCGCGGCCATCCAGATCGTGCTGATGCGCACCAAGATCGGCCTGTTGATCCGCGCCGGCGTCGAGAACCGCGAGATGGTCGAGGCGCTCGGCTACCGCATCCGCCGGCTGTTTCTCGGCGTGTTCATGGCCGGCTCGGCGCTGGCCGGGCTCGGCGGCGTGATGTGGGCGCTGTACCTCGAGCAGGTCCATGCCTCGATGGGCAACGACCTCACCGTGCTGGTCTTCATCGTGGTGATCATCGGCGGGCTGGGCTCGATCGGCGGCTGCTTCATCGGCGCGCTCTTGGTGGCGATGGTCGCCAATTACGGCGGCTTCCTGCTGCCGAAGCTGGCGCTGGTGTCGAACATCCTGCTGATGGTCGCGATCCTGATGTGGCGGCCGCGCGGGCTCTATGCGGTGACGAGCAGATGAGCGCTTGCCGATGATGATGCTGTCGGGCGATCCGCCGCGCAGCCGCGCGCTCAGCATCCTGCTGATCGCGATCATCGCCGCATTGGCGCTGGCGCCGCTGCTGTTTCCTGGCGCCAAGGCGATGAACGTCGCGACCAAGATCTGCATCTTCGCGGCGCTGGTGGCGTCGTACGATCTCTTGCTCGGCTATACCGGCAGCGTATCGTTCGCGCACACCATGTTCTACGGCATCGGCAGCTACGCGATCGCGATCGCGCTCTATGCCATGGGACCGAACTGGATCGCGGTCGCAACGGGGCTTGCGGCCGGATTGCCGCTCGCGGCATTGCTCGCGCTCGGCATCGGACTGTTCTCGCTGCGCGTCGAGGCGATCTTCTTTGCCATGATTACGCTCGCCGTCGCTTCCGCCTTCCTGGTGCTGGCATCGCAACTGTCGTGGCTGACCGGCGGCGAGGACGGCCGCAGCTTCCAGCTTCCGGAATTGCTGCGGCCGGGCACCGTGTTCGTGAAGGACCTGTTCGGATGGTCGCTGACCGGCCGCACACTTACTTACTACATCATTTTCGTCTGCTGCGCGGCGATGATCCTCGCTCTGCTGCGGGTGGTGAATTCGCCGTTCGGCCGCGTGCTGCAGGCGGTGCGCGAGAACCGCTTCCGCGCCGAGGCGCTCGGCTTTCGCACCGTCTTTCACCTCACTTACGCGAACTGCCTCGCCGCTTTGGTCGCCGCCGCGGCGGGCGCGCTCAACGCGATGTGGCTGCGTTATGCAGGTCCCGACACCTCGCTGTCGTTCTCGATCATGCTGGACATTCTCTTGATGGTCGTGATCGGCGGCATGGGCACGATCTACGGCGCGATCGTCGGCGCCGCGATCTTCATCCTGGCGGAGAACTATCTGCAGGCGCTGATGGGCGCAGCGTCGAACGCCGCCGCCGACGCCGGCATTCCCGTATTGCCGGGCCTGCTGCATCCGGACCGCTGGCTGCTGTGGCTCGGCCTGTTGTTCATCGCCAGCGTATATTTCTTTCCGACCGGGATCGTCGGCCGGCTGCGCGGCGGCTGGCAGCCGAAACGCTGACGATCATTCGCCGCCTGACAGAAAAACGGCCCGGCGCGGACGGCGCGCGAAGAGATTGGCGGCCAAGACGCCGGAATGAAAATAAAATGCTAACCCGTGCCGACATGCATGCATCCGCATCTATTTTCGGCATCCGCGTTGCATTCCACGCTTGCGCACCCCAGTTCAGTTCGACTGGCCATTTCGCGGGAACAATCCAATGAGCAGTTCAATCCTCTTCGAGCCTTATCAACTGGGCGCGATCACGCTGTCCAATCGCACCGTGATGGCGCCGCTGACGCGCAATCGCGCCGTCGCCGGCATGGCGCCCAATCCGCTGGCGATCGAGTACTACGCCCAGCGCGCGTCTGCGGGGCTCTTGATCACCGAGGCAAGTCAGGTTTCGCAGCAAGGCCAGGGCTATCAGGATACGCCCGGCATCTATTCCAAGGAACAGGTCGCGGGGTGGCGCAAGGTCACCGATAGCGTGCACGCCAAAGGCGGACGCATCTTCCTGCAGCTCTGGCATGTCGGCCGCATTTCGCATACCGACCTGCAGGCCGGCCACGCCGCGCCGGTCGCGCCTTCCGCGATCCGTGCCAAGGCCAAGACCTTCGTCGGCGGCACCTTCGCCGATGTCTCCGAGCCGCGTGCGCTGGAGCTCGGCGAAATTCCCCGCATCATCGACAGCTTCAAGGCGGGCGCCGCCAATGCGATCGCCGCCGGCTTCGACGGCGTCGAGATTCACGGCGCCAACGGCTATCTGCTCGATCAGTTCGCCAAGGACGGCGCCAACAAGCGCACCGACGCCTATGGCGGCTCGATCGAGAATCGCGCGCGGCTGATGCTTGAAGTCAGCAAGGTCGTCGCCGCCGAAGTGGGCGCCGAGCGCACCGGCATCCGCATCTCGCCGGTGACGCCGGCCAACGACATTTCCGACAGCGATCCGCAGCCGCTGTTCGACCATATCGTCGATCGTCTCAGCGCGCTGAAACTGGTCTACCTTCACGTCATCGAGGGCGCCACCGGCGGGGCGCGCGACATCGCGCCGTTCGACTATGCGAGCCTGCGCCGGCGCTTCGCCGGCACCTACATCGCCAACAACGGCTACGACCTCGACCTCGCCGACAAGACGCTTGCCGCCGACCAGGCCGACCTGATCGCGTTCGGCAAATTGTTCATCGCCAATCCGGATCTGGTCGAGCGGCTGAAGCTCGGTGCGCCGCTGAACGCGCCGGACAAGGCGACGTTCTATGGCGGCGGCGCCAAGGGTTACACGGACTATCCGGTGCTCGGCGCGAGACAGGCGGCGGAATAATCTGAAAACCAGGCGTCGATCGCGGCGATCTGCGCGCTCGACAGCCGCAGGCCGAGCTTGGAGCGCCGCCACACCACGTCGTCGGCGCAACTCGCCCATTCCTCGGTCATCAGATAGCGCAATTCGCGCTCGGTCAGCGTCGCGCCGAACGAACGGCCGAGATCGGCCATCGCGCCTGCGCCGCCGAGCATCCGCGTCGCGCGGGTGCCGTAGGCATGCGCCAGCCGATCGGCATGCGCCGGCGAGAGAAACGGATAGTCGCGCATCAGTCTGGCGCTCAGCGCCGGAATAGCGTCGACGCCGAGATCGCCGCCCGGCAGGGCCGCGGTCGCGGTCCAGCCCTTACGCGCTTGGGTGCCGTGCAGGTAAGGCGCGAGTTTCTCCAGCGCCGCTTCGGCGAGCCGGCGATAAGTCGTGATCTTGCCGCCGTAGATCGACAGCATCGGCGCGCCGTCCAGGGTGTCGAGCTCGAAGACGTAGTCGCGGGTCGCGGCCTTGGCTTCGCCGGCGCCGTCGTCATAGAGCGGGCGCACGCCGGAATAGGTCCACACCACGTCGGCGGGCCGCACCGGTTCGGCGAAGTACCCGCTCACGGCCTCGCACAAATAAGCGATTTCCTCGGCGCTCGCCGCCACCTGCGACGGATCGCCGTGATAATCGCGGTCGGTGGTGCCGATCAGCGTGAAATCCCGCTGATACGGGATCGCGAACACGATGCGGCCGTCAGTATTCTGAAAAATGTAAGCGCGGTCGTGGTCGTAGAGTTTCGGCACCACGATGTGCGAGCCCTGCACCAGCCGTACTTTCGCGCGGGCATTGACGCCGGCGCTGACGGCGAGCACCTCCTGCACCCAAGGGCCCGCGGCATTGACCAATGCGCGCGCCTGCACCGTGTCGCGCGCGCCGCTCGCGGTATCCTCGAGCGCGATCCGCCACGCCCCGCCGGTTCGCCTGATCTCGATTGCTTTGGTGCGCGTTCGGATGTCGGCGCCGCGCTCCATCGCGTCGCGCGCGTTCAACACCACGAGGCGGGCGTCATCCACCGAACAATCGGAATACTCGAAGCCCTTTGCGAAGCGGCCCGGCATGAGCGGCTTGCCGAGTTCGTCATGCGCCAGATCGAGCATGCGCGCCGGCGGGAGCAGCTTGCGGCCGCCGATGTGATCGTAAAGAAACAGCCCGAGCCGCAGCAGCCAGGCCGGCCGCAGGCCGTCGTGATGCGGAAGCACGAAGCGCAGCGGACGGATGATATGCGGCGCGATCTTCCACAGCCGTTCGCGCTCGATGAGCGCCTCGCGCACCAGGGGGAATTCGTAATATTCGAGATATCGCAGGCCGCCATGGATCAGCTTGGTCGACCACGACGAAGTGCCGCTGGCCAGATCGTTCATCTCGCAGAGCATGACCGAGTTGCCGCGGCCGGCGGCGTCGCGCGCGATGCCGCAGCCGTTGATGCCGCCGCCGATGATCGCAAGATCGACGACCTTCGCCACGGCTCAGGTCGGTCGGCGCATTTCGAACATCGCCTCCGGCCGGACCTCGAGATAATCGCCGCCCCGGCCGGCGCGCAGGATCGGCCGCGCCAGCGCGGTCTGGTACACGCCGTCCACGATCAGCCGCTTGTCGATGTGCACGGCGACCACTTCGCCGAGCGTCAGCCAGGCTTCCGCCTTGCGGCCGTCGGCGCCCTGCAACTGAATGATCTGCGACAGCTTGCACTCGAACGCGACCGGGCTTTCCGCCACCCGCGGCGGCTTGACGACCTCGCTGCGCAATTGCGTCAGCCCCGACAGGCCGAATTCGTCGACCCCGTGCGGCACCGGCGCCGAAGACGCGTTCATCGCCTGCGCGAGATCCATGGTCGCCAGATTCCAGACGAACTCGCCGGTCTCCTCGACGTTGCCGACTGTGTCCTTCCACGACGTGCTGGAAAATCCGATCAGCGGCGGATGGTAATTGAACGCGTTGAAGAAGCTGTAGGGCGCGAGGTTGACGTTGCCCTTGCCGTCGCATGACGAGATCCAGCCGATCGGACGCGGTCCGACGATCGCGTTGAACGGATCGTGCCGCAGGCCGTGGCCCTCGGCGGGCCGGTAGAAATGCAGATCGGTCACCTGGAATTCCTTATGTGAGCCTGCGGTGTGCTCGGTGCGAGCGCCGCAAGGACGAAGTCGATCATCTGGTCGATGCTGGGTCCCGGCTTCTCGGCGCATTGCGCGATCATCTGCGGATGAAAGAACCGCATCATCGCCGCGCAAGTGGACATCGCCGCCAACGGCACGTCGGGGGCATGGAATTCGCCGCGCGCCGCGCCGTCGGCGATCACCTCGGCGATGGTGCCGGTGATGCGCTCCATATGCGCGACGCAAACGTCCCAACTCTCTTCCATCGCAACCGCGACCATCTCGTGCAGCCTGGAATCGCCGACATAGCGCTCGGCATTCATGCGGTGCACCGAGGCCAGCAAGGCGCGCAGCCGCGCCGCCTCCGGCCCGCGGCGCGCCGCGATGCCTTGCGCGGCGTCCTCCACGCCTCCCATCAGATGCCGGGCGACCCCCTGATGGATCGCCTTTTTCGACTCGAAGAAGCGGTAGACGTTGGCCGGGCTCATCCGCAGCGCTTTGGCGATGTCTGCGACGGTCGTCTTCTGGTAGCCGATCTCGCGAAACAGCCGTTCCGCGACGACCAGAATGCGCGTGCGCATATCGGCTTCGGTGTTGTCCGCGATCATCGTCATGTCAGCGCGCAATGTTCAATTATTCGGCTGCGTCGGCAAGAGGAATTGCCTGCAGCG
>CAXUBE010000095.1:0-9103 GCA_964249215.1 uncultured Rhodopseudomonas sp.
CACGACCATGTCGATGCGGGCGATCTCGTAGCCGTCCGGCACCGTCGGCATCGAGCGCAGCGTCACATGCGGATCGGGGATATCGATCAGCTCGTGATTGTTCTCGAGGTAGAAATGATGATGCGCGCTGACATTGGTATCGAAATAAGTCTTGGTGCCGTCGACGCTGACCTGGCGCAGCAGCCCCGCATCGGTCAACTGATTGAGCGTGTTGTAAACCGTCGCCAGCGACACCGGCACCTTGGCCTGGCTCGCTTCCTCGTACAGCATTTCCGCGGTCAGATGCCGGTCGCCCTTGCCGAACAGCAGCCAGCCCAGCGCCATGCGCTGGCGGGTCGGGCGCAGGCCCACGGACTGCAGCATTTCGTTGACGTCATGCCACGGACAGCCGGTCAATTGCGGCTGCATGCCTGGGAGGATGTCGGTCTCATCGGTCGAAAATACCATACGCTCGATGTTCACGTTGGAACCGCCTCATCTTCGCACTGTCCGGAACGACTATAGAAAGCCCGCGCCATAGATGCAAGGTTTTCGCAACTGGAGCCGGCGTGATTTGGCCCGGTCGGGCGGCTTTGCGGCGTCACGGCCCTA
This sequence comes from uncultured Rhodopseudomonas sp., assembly GCA_964249215.1. Taxonomy (GTDB): domain Bacteria; phylum Pseudomonadota; class Alphaproteobacteria; order Rhizobiales; family Xanthobacteraceae; genus CAXUBE01. Next base: position 592 of record CAXUBE010000095.1, read on the forward strand.
TGTTAGAGACCGGGCCGTTCGCCTCGCGCATCCTGCGCAAGGCCGCGGGTCCGGCACACGCACCGACCGAGACGCACCTGGGGCAACGCCGAATGCGGGACCGACGCGCCAGTTACGAATACGAAGACCTGCTCGCCTGCGGCCGCGGCGAACTGTTCGGCCCCGGAAATGCCCAGTTGCCGCTGCCGCCGATGCTGATGTTCAATCGCATCAGCGACGTGTCGTCGACCGGAGGAGAACACGGCAAGGGGCTGATCCGCGCCGAACTCGACGTCAATCCGGACCTCTGGTTTTTCGGCTGCCATTTCAAGGGCGATCCGGTGATGCCGGGATGCCTCGGGCTCGATGCGCTCTGGCAGATGGTCGGCTTCTTTCTCGGCTGGAGCGGGGGCCTCGGCCGCGGCCGCGCGCTCGGGGTCGGCGAATTGAAGTTTTCCGGCACGGTCCCGCCGAGCGTGCGCAAGATTATCTACAACATCGATATCAAACGGGTGATGCGCTCACGGCTGTGGCTGGGAATTGCCGATGGCTGGCTTTCCGCCGATGGCGAGATTATCTATCGCGCCAGCGACCTGAAGGTCGGACTGATCAAGCAGGCAGCCGCGCCGCAGTTGGGCGCATGACGGCCGCGTCCGGCGCGATACGTGCTCCGCGGAGCGGGTGGTAACGGCAATCTCGCCGCGCACGACAACGGAACAGGCGAGGCGATCATGAGACGGGTTGTCGTCACGGGGATGGGCATCGTCTCGTCGATCGGAAACAACACGCAGGAGGTTTTATCCAGCCTGCACGAAGCCAGGTCCGGCATCACCCGCGCCGACAAATACGCCGAACTCGGATTCCGCTCGCAGGTGCAGGGCGCGCCGTCGCTCAATCCGGCCGACGTGATCGACCGCCGCGCGATGCGTTTCCTCGCCGAGGGCGCGGCGTGGAATCACGTCGCCATGGAGCAGGCGATCCGCGATTCCGGGCTCGAGCCGTCGGAGGTCTCCAACGAACGCACCGGCATCATCATGGGATCGGGCGGGCCGTCCGCGCGCACCATCGTGGAAGCCGCCGACACCACGCGCACCAGGGGCCCGAAGCGGGTCGGGCCGTTCGCGGTGCCGAAGGCGATGTCGTCGACCGCGTCGGCCACGCTCGCCACCTGGTTCAAGATCAAGGGCGTGAACTACTCGATCTCCTCGGCCTGCGCGACCTCCAACCACTGCATCGGCAACGGCTACGAGACGATCCAGTGGGGCAAGCAGGACATCGTGTTCGCGGGCGGCTGCGAGGAACTCGACTGGTCGCTGTCGGTGCTGTTCGACGCGATGGGCGCGATGTCGTCGAAGTACAACGCCACGCCCTCGACCGCGTCGCGCGCCTACGACGTCAGCCGCGACGGCTTCGTGATAGCGGGCGGCGCCGGCGTCGTGGTGCTGGAAGAACTCGAACACGCCAAGGCGCGCGGCGCCAAGATCTACGGCGAGGTGATCGGCTACGGCGCGACTTCCGACGGCTACGACATGGTCGCGCCGTCCGGCGAAGGCGCCGAGCGCTGCATGAAGATGGCGATGGCGACCGTGAAGACCAGGGTCGACTACATCAACCCGCACGCGACCTCGACGCCGGCCGGCGATCCGCCGGAAATCCAGGCGATCCGCGCGGTGTTCGGCAGCGGCGACAAGTGCCCGCCGATTTCGGCGACCAAATCGCTGACCGGGCATTCGCTCGGCGCCACCGGCGTGCAGGAGGCGATCTATTCGCTGCTGATGATGAACAATGGTTTCATCTGCGAGAGCGCGCATATCACCGAGCTCGACCCGGTGTTCGCCGACATGCCGATCGTGCGCAAGCGGATCGACGACGCCAAGGTGGGAACGGTGCTGTCGAATTCGTTCGGGTTCGGCGGCACCAACGCCACGCTGGTATTCAAGCGGATGGATGCGTGAGCAAAAGAACGAGGCCGTCACACTCCGCGCAGGCGGAGTATCCAGTACGCCACAGCGCTGATGTTCAACTGCATCGATGGTGAGTACTGGATCACCCGCATTCGCGGGTGACGACGCGCGCGGTGTGAATGGGAGTCTGAGTGATGCAACCACTGATGCACGGCAAGCGCGGCCTGATCATGGGCGTCGCCAACAGCCACTCGATCGCGTGGGGCATTGCCAGGACGCTGGCGGCGCACGGCGCCGAGCTCGCCTTCACCTATCAGGGCGAGGCGCTCGGCAAGCGGGTCAAGCCGTTGGCGCAGACGCTGGATGCCGCGCTGGTGCTGCCCTGCGACGTCGAGGACCTCGCCAGCGTCGATGCGGTATTCGCGGCATTGCGCGGCAAATGGGGCACGCTGGATTTTCTGGTGCATGCGGTGGCGTTCTCCGACAAGAACGAACTCAAGGGCGCCTACGCCGACACCACGCGCGAGAACTTCTCGCGCACCATGCTGATCTCGTGCTTCTCGTTCACCGAGCTGGCGCGGCGCGCCGCGGAGCTGATGCCGCGCTCCGGCGGCGCGATGGTGACGCTGACCTATGGCGGCGCCACGCGGGTGATGCCGAACTACAACGTGATGGGCGTCGCGAAGGCCGCGCTGGAAGCCAGCGTGCGCTATCTCGCGGCGGATTTCGGCCCGCGCGCGATCCGCGTCAACGCGATCTCGGCCGGGCCGGTGCGCACGCTGGCCGGCTCCGGGATTTCCGACGCGCGGCAGATGTTCAACTTCCAGCAGCGCCACGCGCCGCTGCGCCGCACGGTGAGCCTCGAGGAGGTCGGCGGCGCCGCGCTGTATCTGCTGTCGGAGCTCTCGGGCGGCGTCACCGGCGAAATCCACTTCGTGGATTCCGGCTACAACATCATCTCGATGCCGCGCAACGAGGATCTGCGCGCCGAGGCCGCCGAGCCGGCCGAGCATCCGAAGGCGGCGGAATAGCCGCGATCGTCGCGCCGACGGCCCTTATTCCGCCGCCTGGAGACGCTCGGGCATATCGACCAGGTCGAAGCGGTCGAGGTTCATCACCCTGGTCCACGCCTTGACGAAATCCCGGACGAACTTCCCGCCGGCATCGCTGCTGCCGTAGACCTCGGCGAGGGCGCGGAGCTGCGAATGCGAGCCGAAGATCAGGTCGACGCGGGTGGCGGTCCACTTCACCGCCCTGGTCTTGCGGTCGCGCCCCTCGAACACGCCGTCGGTGCCCGACTGCTGCCATTCCGTGCCCATGTCGAGCAGGTTGACGAAGAAATCGTTGGTCAGCTTGCCCGGCTGCTTGGTGAACACGCCGTGTTTGGAATCGGCGGCATTCGCGCCGAGCACGCGCAGCCCGCCGACCAGCGCGGTCATTTCCGGCCCCGTCAGCCGCAGCAGATGCGCGCGATCGACCAGCGCTTCTTCCGGCGCCATGAACTGGGTCTTGCCGCTGAGGTAGTTGCGGAAGCCGTCGGCGCGCGGCTCCAGCGGCGCGAACGACGCCGCGTCGGTGTGTTCCTGCGAGGCGTCCATGCGCCCCGGCGCGAACGGCACCGCGACGTCATGGCCGGCATCCTTCGCGGCCTTCTCGACCGCGGCGCTGCCGCCGAGCACGATCAGGTCGGCGAGCGACACCTTCTTGCCGGACGACGTCCGGATCGCCTCGAGCTTGGCGAGCACAATGGCGAGCTGTTCCGGCTGGTTGACGTGCCAGTCCTTCTGCGGACTGAGGCGGATGCGCGCGCCGTTGGCGCCGCCGCGCTTGTCGGAGCCGCGGAACGTCGACGCCGAGGCCCACGCCGTCGACACCAGTTGCGCCACGGTGAGGCCCGAGGCGAGAATCTTCGCCTTCAGGTCGGCGATGTCCTGGTCGGTGAGCGCGGGATTGTCGTTGGCCGGAATCGGGTCCTGCCAGATCAGCGTCTCCTTCGGCACCAGCGGGCCGAGATAGCGCGCCACCGGCCCCATGTCGCGATGCGTGAGCTTGAACCAGGCGCGGGCGAACGCGTCCGCGAACTCATCCGGATGCTCGTAGAAGCGCTTCGAGATTTTGCCGTAGGCCGGGTCGAAGCGCAGCGCGAGGTCGGTGGTCAGCATGGTCGGCACATGCTTTTTGGATGTGTCGTGCGCGTCCGGGACGTCGGCGGCGGCGCCCTTGGCGCGCCACTGCTTGGCCCCGGCCGGGCTCTTGGTCAATTCCCATTCGAACTTGAACAGATTGTCGAAGAAGTGGTTGCTCCATGTCGTCGGTGTCTGCGACCACGTCACTTCGGGCCCGCCGGTGATGGCATCGGCGCCGAAGCCGGTGCCGTGCTTGCTCCGCCAGCCGAGCCCCTGGTCCTCGATCGCGCCGCCTTCCGGCTCCGGCCCGACAAACGACGGATCGCCGGCGCCGTGGGTCTTGCCGAAGGTATGGCCGCCGGCGATCAGCGCGACGGTTTCCTCGTCGTTCATCGCCATGCGCGCGAACGTCTCGCGGATGTCCTTGGCCGCCGCGACCGGGTCGGGATTGCCGTTCGGACCTTCCGGGTTGACGTAGATCAGGCCCATCTGCACCGCGCCGAGCGACTCATGGAGCTGGCGCTCGCCGCTGTAGCGCTCGTCGCCGAGCCAGGTGCCCTCCGGTCCCCAGAACAGCTCTTCCGGCTCCCAGGTGTCGGCGCGGCCGCCGGCGAATCCGAAGGTCTTGAAGCCCATCGATTCCAGCGCGACGTTGCCGACCAGCACGTACAGATCGGCCCAGGACAGCTTGGCGCCGTACTTCTGCTTGATCGGCCACAACAGCCGGCGCGCCTTGTCGAGATTGGCGTTGTCGGGCCACGAATTGAGCGGCGCGAAGCGCTGCTGGCCGCCGCCGGCGCCGCCGCGGCCGTCGGTGGTGCGATAGGTGCCGGCTGAGTGCCAGGCGAGGCGGATGAACAGCCCGCCATAATGCCCGAAATCGGCCGGCCACCATTCCTGCGAATCCGTCATCAGGGCGTGCAGGTCCTTGATGACGGCATCGAGGTCGAGGGTCTTGAATGCGCGGGCATAGTCGAACGCCTCGCCCATCGGATCGGCGGACGGATGGGTCGAATGCAGGATGCCGATGTCGAGCGATTCCGGCCACCAGTCGCGGTTGCGATGCCCGCTTTTGCCGCCCGTGAACGGGCACTGGCCGCCGGCTTTATCGTCAGTTTTTGCATCCATTGGTTTTCTCCGACGGTTCGGGAATGGGTTCTGGCTGTGGTGGGCGTCCGGCCGGCGCGCAGCGGATTGCGACCACCTTGGAAGGTATCTTAGATCAGGTCCAGTCGGATTGTCTTGAGCTCTTGATAAGTTTATCTGATCGCGAATGATCACGCTGAAGCAGCTCAGATATCTCGCAGCGCTCGCCAAGCACGGCCATTTCGGCCGCGCGGCCGAGGCCTGCGCGGTGACGCAGCCGGCGCTGTCGATGCAGATCCGCGATCTGGAACGCACCCTTCGGGTGTCGCTGGTGGAACGCCGTCCCGGCGAGGTCATGCTGACCGATATCGGCCGCGAGATCGCGCGGCGCGGCGAAGACGTGCTGACCGCGTCGCACGACCTCGTCGATTTCGCGCGGCATCGCGGCGAACCGCTGACGGGACGGCTGACGCTCGGCATCATCCCCTCGCTGGCGCCCTATCTGCTGCCGCGCATCCTGCCTTCGCTGCAGGCGCGGTTTTCCGAATTGCGGCTGGAATTGCGCGAGACCCAGACCCGGCAACTGGTCGAGGACATCAAAAGCGGCGCGCTCGACGCGGCGATGCTGGCGCTGCCGGTCCGCGAAGCCGACATCGACACGCTGGAACTGTTCGAGGATCTGTTTCTGCTGGCGGTGCCGGCCACCGATCCGCGGCCGCGCGACGCGCGCGTCGCCGCCGGCGACATCGACCCGTCGCGGCTGATATTGCTGGAAGACGGGCATTGCCTGCGCGACCAGGCGCTGGCGTTCTGCGCGACGATTTCCCGCGAGCCGATGCCGGGCTCGAGCGGCATGACGTTCGGCGCCTCCAGCCTCGCCACCGTGATGCAGATGGTGGCCGGCGGCTACGGCGTCACGCTGATTCCGCAGATCGCCGCCGATGTCGAGGCGCGCGACAACCGCGTCAAATTTCTGCGGCTGGAGAATCCGCAGCCCGGCCGCAGCATCGGCCTCGCCTTCCGCAGGACGTCGCCGCGCAAGACGGATTTCGCGGCGCTGAGTGATGTGGTGAAGGGGTGTGTGGAGTTTCTCCCTCCCCCCGTTCTTACGGGAAAAGGGCCGGGGTGAGGGGCAGATGTACACGCAGCATCGATGTATCGCTGTCTGCATGTTGCAAAGCCCCTCACCCGGCATTGACGCGCTTCGCGCATAAATGCCGACCTCTCCCCGTAAAAACGGGGAGAGGTGAAGACCCTCACACCCCGAGCGTGCCGGCCTTCGCCGCGGCGTAGCGCTCGCCGATCACCTTCCAGTTCACCGTATTCCACCACGCCCTGAGGTAATCGGCGCGTCGGTTCTGGTAGGTCAGGTAGTACGCATGCTCCCAGACGTCGTTGCCCATCAGCGCGCGCTTGCCGTCGATCGCCGGATTGTCCTGGTTCGGCCGTGTCTCGATCGACAGCTTGCCGGATTTGTCGACGATCACGAACACCCATCCCGAGCCGAATTGCCGTCCGCCGGCGGCGTTGAAATCGGCCTGGAATTTATCCATGCCGCCGAGATCGCGGTCGATCGCGGCGAGTACGTCGCCTTCGGGCTTGCCGCCGTTCGGTCCCATGATCTGCCAGAACATGGTGTGGTTGGCGTGGCCGCCGAGATTGTTGCGAACGCCGGTGCGGATCGCCTCCGGCACGTCGCCCAATTTGCCGAGCACGTCGGCGACCGGCATCGCCGCGATCGCCGGATTGTCCTTGGCGAAGGCGTTCAGATTGGTGATGAACGCCTGGTGATGGCGATCGTGATGGATCTCCATGGTCTTGGCGTCGATATGCGGTTCGAACGCGTTGGCCGGATAGGCCAGCGGCGGCAGCGTGAACGCGCCCGCGGCGGCCGGTGTAGTGGCTTGCGCGAACAGGTTTCGAGGCGCGGCCGCTTCGGCGACAAGGCCGGTCGCGGCGACGACGATATGGCGTCGGGACAAAAGGGTCATCGGAACCTCCGTGGCGGCGATGTTGGAATGCGGCTGAAATAGACCGTCACGCAACTACGGTCGAGGGCGAAACGGGTTTCCTTGTCGGACACGGTTCGATTGCGGCGAATGGAAGCGGTTCAAAGCGAGGCCGTCGCCCTCCGCGAAGGCGAAGGGCCCGGTACGCCCATCATCGATGCTCCGGAATACCGGATCGATGCTCCGGAATACTGGGCCACCCGCATTCGCGGGTGGTGACGGTCGCGTAAAGATCTGAATGCCGCGACAAAAGGCACGAGGCCGTCGCATTCGCGGGTTGTGACGGTCGCGTGGAGGGATCTGTCCGTGCGGATCGATCACTCCGCCGCGGAAACGCCCTCGGTCTTCTGCTTCGCCTCGAGGTCCTCGCCGGTCGACTGATCGACCGCCTTCATCGACAAACGCGTCTTGCCGCGGTCGTCGAAGCCGAGCAGCTTGACCTTGACCTTGTCGCCTTCCTTGACGACGTCGGAGGTCTTCTGCACGCGACCGGCCGCGAGCTGGCTGATATGGACCAGGCCATCTTTCGCGCCGAAGAAGTTCACGAACGCGCCGAACTCCATCACCTTGACGACGGTGCCGTCATAGATCGCGTTGAGTTCGGGATCGGACGCGATCGACTTGATCCACTTGATCGCGGCCTTGATCGACTCGCCGTCGGAAGACGCCACCTTGACGGTGCCGTCGTCCTCGATGTTGACCTTGGCGCCGGTCTTCTCGACGATCTCGCGGATCACCTTGCCGCCGGTGCCGATCACTTCGCGGATCTTGTCGGTCGCGATCTTGAAGGTCTCGATCCGCGGCGCGTATTCGCCGAGTTCGGCGCGGGCATTGGTGAGCGCCTTCGACATTTCGCCGAGGATGTGCAGGCGGCCGTCCTTGGCCTGGCCGAGCGCGACCTTCATGATCTCCTCGGTGATGCCGGCGATCTTGATGTCCATCTGCAGCGAGGTGATGCCGTGGTCGGTGCCGGCGACCTTGAAGTCCATGTCGCCGAGATGATCCTCGTCGCCGAGAATGTCGGACAGCACCGCGAAGCGCTCGCCTTCGAGAATGAGGCCCATCGCGATGCCCGCGGTCGGCCGCTTCAACGGCACGCCGGCATCCATCAGCGCCAGCGAGGCGCCGCACACCGACGCCATCGAGGACGAGCCGTTCGACTCGGTGATCTCGGAGACGACGCGCAGCGTGTAGGGGAATTCGTGATGCGGCGGCAGCACCGGATGGATCGCGCGCCAGGCGAGCTTGCCGTGGCCGATCTCGCGGCGCTTGGTGCCGCCCATGCGCCCGGTCTCGCCGACCGAGTAGGGCGGGAAATTGTAGTGCAGCAGGAACTGCTCCTTGTAGGTCCCCGACAGCGAGTCGATGTACTGCTCGTCCTCGCCGGTGCCGAGCGTGGTCACCACCA
>CAXUBE010000096.1:0-279 GCA_964249215.1 uncultured Rhodopseudomonas sp.
CATCAATACCGGCTTCCTCGACCGCACCGGCGACGAGATCCACACCTCGATGGAAGCCGGCCCAATGATCCGCAAGAACGACATGAAGGGCAGCGCCTGGATCAAGGCGTATGAGGATTGGAACGTCGATATCGGACTGATCGACGGGCTGCCCGGCCACGCCCAGATCGGCAAGGGCATGTGGGCGGCGCCCGACAAGATGGCGGACATGCTGACGCAGAAGATCGCGCATCCGCAGGCCGGCGCGACCACCGCCTGGGTGCCTTCGCCGACCGCGGC
>CAXUBE010000096.1:289-7604 GCA_964249215.1 uncultured Rhodopseudomonas sp.
ACTACCACCAGGTCGATGTCGCCAGGCGCCAGCACGACCTGAAGGCCGGCGGCCCGCGCGCGAAGCTTTCCGATATCCTCACCATTCCGATGTCGCAATCGAACTGGGCGCCGGACGACGTCAAGCAGGAGATCGACAATAACTGCCAGGGGATCCTCGGCTATGTGGTGCGTTGGATCGACCAGGGCGTCGGCTGCTCGAAGGTGCCGGACATTCACGGCGTCGGGCTGATGGAGGACCGCGCCACGCTGCGCATCTCGGCGCAGCATCTGGCGAATTGGCTGCATCAGGGCGTCGTCACCCGCGAGCAGGTGGTCGAGTCGCTGAAGCGGATGGCGGCGGTGGTCGACAAGCAGAACGAGGGCGACCCGCTGTACCGGCCGATGGCGCCCGACTTCGACGGCGTCGCGTTCGAGGCCGCCTGCGATTTGATCTTCAAAGGCCGCGAGCAGCCGAACGGCTACACCGAGTTCATCCTGCACCAGCGCCGCCGCGAGGCGAAAGCCGCGCATCTGCAGGATTTGCGCTAATAGATCGCGCCCGATAACGCTCCGTTAATTGCGGGGAGCCTTTTGGCGACGAAACAATCCAGAGATGACGATGAAAAGGCTGGATTGCTTTGTCGCAAGTGGTCCTCGCAAAACGTGGAGACTGCGGATCCGAGTTAAAATCAGCCGCTAGAACACAGCAAGATATTTCAGCAGCGAAATGACACCGAGAATGATGACCACGACGCGCGCGATCTGTTTGGCGCGACCGTCGAGCGGCAGCAGATTGATGAGATACAGAATGAGAATGACCACCAGGAAGGTAATCAGCGCGCCGACCAGCATGTGAAGTCCCCCGAAGGCGATGTGGCGTCGAGTTGCGGCCGCCCCTGCATCGCGCGGGATTAACAGCAGATGGGGCGAACGGTTCCATCGACGGAACCAGCACCACGCATGCCCTCCACGACCACGGAAGATCAGTCCTGCGCCACCACCGGCATGCGGTCGTATCTGGCGCGGATGGCTGCAGATGCCGGCGAGTAGTTCAGACCGCCGCTTCGCCGATCGCCGCGGGATCCGGCGACCATTAAACCTTCAGGCGAGGCTACGATATCGCCGCGCCGCAGCGTCTTGTCGTTCTCGATATCGACGCGCGCAAGCCCGAAGCTGTCCTTGCCGTTGCAGGTGCAGTCGTTGACGATCTCGCTGCGATATCTGAACGCGTTCGGCAGTTCGGAATAAGGCTTTCCGGTGTCGGTCGCGGCGTCTTCGATATTGCCGCCATAGACGACCTTGGTCTCGCTGGCCGGGCAAAAGCTGTTGCATGACGCGGCCTTGCTTTGGCCCTCCGCCGCCGCGATCGGGAAGTAACGGCCGTCGCAGGTCCGCACGCAATAGGCCTGCCCGCTGCTAAAGCTGCGCGCGTGACGCGGCTGCGTGCCGTCGGAAGGCTGGCCGAACAGATCGCTGCGGACGGTCACCTCAGCGCCCTCATGCGCGAACGGCAGTACGGTCGGCCGCTCGATCGCAGGCGGCGTGCGGAAACCGCCGAACAGCGCCGAGAAGAAATCCTCGGCTTGCGCCGCGGTTGCCAGGCCGACAATCGCAAGCGAAGCCGCAGCACGGATCACGAACGTTCTTGCCCCGATGCAGCTCATCGCGCTGCTCCCGACCCGACCCGTCAGTAAACCCCGGACGTCGAAACGTTCATCGCCTGCCGGCCCGACGACGAGGCCGAGCGTACCGGCGCGGAAGCCGCGCGCGGTTGTGTCTTATTGCGCGCTTCGAAACGCTGGGCGCCAGATTTCGGAAGCACGACGACCTTGCTGCCAACATCGACGCGAGCGAACAGATCGGCAACGTCTTCGTTGGTCAAGCGGATGCAGCCCGACGACACGAACTTGCCTATCGTGGTCGGATCATTCGTGCCATGAATGCGGTATTCGCTGGCGCCGAGATACATCGCGCGAGCGCCGAGCGGATTGCCGGGACCGCCGGCCATGAAGCGCGGCAAATAAGGCTGGCGCGCGATCATTTCCGCCGGCGGATGCCAATCCGGCCATTCCGCCTTGCGGGTGATGCTCTGCACGCCCGACCAGGTGAAACCCTCGCGGCCGACGCCGACGCCGTAGCGCACCGCGCGGCCCTGTCCGAGCACGTAATAGAGCTGGGTATTTCCGGTGTCGATCACGATGGTGCCGGGTGCCTCTCGTGTATCGTAGGCAACGATGGCGCGCCGCAGCCGCTCCGGCACGGCTTCGTCATCCGGCGGCAGCGTGTCGTAGGTCGGCTCGCCAGAGAAAAACGGTCCGGCATTCGGCTGTGGCGCATAGCCCAGCGCCTGCGCAGAAGCCGCATCGCTCAACGCCAGCGGTGCCATCAGCACCGCGCCTGTCACGAGAAGCGAACGGATAATCCGACTGTCCATCGCGTGAGCGATCCGGTGCGTGATGCGTGTCATTTGCCCCTGCCATCTGTCTGCGCTGCTGTCGACGACGCTGCGCGATACTAACTGCAGGACAAACGCCGTCGTGCTCCAACGGTTCCTCGCCATTGACCCCGCGTCTGCAATGTCGGGGTCGGAACTTTGAGTGTTGCTTCCGGTTGAGGGGCATTCGGTGCCACACCGGCGACCGAGCAAACGCATCCGCTGGTTCGTGACGGATTGAATCGGGGACAAAGTGCGCGCGCTTCCTACAGAGCAGACTGGAACGGCGCTTCCCTCCAGCCGGGACGATCGCCCTCCGCTGATCCGGCGCACCGAATTGGTGGCGTCTGCGCTGGTCGGCCTGCTGCTGATCGTCATCGTCGGGGTGCTATATGTCGCAAGGCCGTTTTTCCTGCCGATCGTCATGGCTTTCGTCGTCGGCACCATGCTGTCGCCTGCGGCCGGCGCATTGGAGAAGCGCGGGATTCCCCGAGGCTTGTCGGCGTTGCTGATCGTCGGTTTCGTTTTGGCAGGCGTCGCCTTCATGGTCGGGCTGATCTCGGCGCCGCTGGTCGAGTGGACGCAAAAGCTTCCCGAACTCGGCGGCACGCTGAAGGAAAAGCTCCATCTGTTCGATCGTCCGTTGGCGCTGTGGCAGCAATTGCAGACCTTGCTCGGCGGCAGCGACGGGCTGCACGGCACGATCCAGATGCCGAAGATCGAATGGATGCAGCCGACGCTGGAATTCGTATCGCCGACGTTGACCGAAATCCTGCTGTTTCTGGTCACGCTGGTGCTGTTCGTCGCGACATGGAAGGATCTGCGGCGGGCATTGGTGATGAACTTCGGTGGTCGCGAGGCGCGGCTGCGGACGCTGCGCATCCTCAACGAAATCGAGGTCAATCTCGGCGGCTACCTTCTCACGGTGACGATGATCAACGCCTGCTACGGCACCGCGACCGGCGTGATCTGCGCCGTGGCCGGGATGCCGAACCCTGCCGGGCTCGGCGCGCTTGCCGCGACGTTGAATTTCTTTCCGGTCATCGGGCCGGTGGCGATGTTCGTCGTGATGACGGTGGTGGGCATCGTCAGCTATCCGACGCTCGGCGCCGGCCTTATCGCACCCGCGGCTTTCGCCGGCCTGACGTTCCTTGAAGGGCATTTTATCACGCCGACGATCATCGGCCGCCGGCTGGCGCTGAATGCGCTGGCCGTGTTCATCACGCTGGCGTTCTGGACGTGGCTATGGGGACCGATGGGCGGGTTTCTTGCGTCGCCTCTTCTGATCGTCGCGCTGACGCTGAAGGAGCATCTGATCCCGAACGATGCACCGCAATTGCCGGGCGATTCGTGACAGCAAAAACCCGCCTCGGCAGAAGGCGGGCAGCTTGCGATTACAGAACTGCGGATCAGGTGAGGCAGCGGCCAGGCTGCAATTGGCGCACGATATCTGTGAGGACGCTCACCACCGGCTCGCAGGCGACCACCGCGCGGGTCGAACTCTGCGATAATGATTTTGACGACGTCGGCATCGTGATGCGGCGAGTCTCCTCGACCTGTTCGTCGGGGATGCGGACGAGAACCGACTGACCCACCAAATTGATCGAGACGGTCTGCCCTGACAGGCGACGATTGACGGTCGAACGGTCGGCCTTGGCCGCACGATTGATATCCTGAGCCAACGGAATGCTGGTTGCGGCATCATGCCTGAACCCGATCTGGGTGTAGTCGCTGCCCGAGGCCAGTTGCGCCACGCCCAGCGACAATGTGATCGCCGTGACGCCAAAAATTCCCCGAATGAGCTTTGACATGGTGTTTGCCGGTTGTTCGAAACTGTCGCGGCGCCGCTTGGCAACCGAACGAGTAACGGAACGAACGCCGTCGAGGTTCGCAGCACAGATGATCAATTAAGCGTGTGTTAAATCACGCGTACGCACGGAGCGGGGGGCGCGGTTGTGATGCCAGCCGCGCCACGCTTTCTTTTCTGCCGTGCAAGAGAAAGGCCGCCGCGGAGTATGCAGCGGCCTTTCTTGTCTCCCACCAGTTCAGGAACCCAAGTTTAGGAACCCCAGTTCATGAAGCGGCGGCGTTCGGTATCCGGTTGCGGGAATTGCGTTGGAAGAACAGCGCTTGGCTTGCGACCGCCGACACCATCGCGGGCTGGAACGGCTTGGAAATGAGGAACGCAGGCTCGGGCCGCTCGCCGGTCAGGAAACGCTCCGGATAGGCGGTGATGAACACCACCGGGACCTCGAATGTCCGCAGCAACTCGTTGACCGCGTCGAGCCCGGAGCTGCCGTCAGCGAGCTGAATGTCCGCCAGGATCAGTCCGGGCTTTTTCGTCTTCGCCAGCGCAATGGCGTCGGAATGGGTGCGAGCCACGCCGATTACATTGTGACCGAGGTTCTTCACCAGGCTTTCAAGGTCCATTGCAATGAACGTCTCGTCCTCGATGATCAGCACGTCGGTGGCGATCTCCGCAGCCATCTCGCGTCCGGCGACGTCGGTCAGCTTCCTGATATCGGCGACATCGGACTTCAGGATAAAGGCGACCTCCTCCTCGGCGAAACCCTCGAGCGAAAGCAGCAGGAACGCCTGCCGCGGCAGCGGCGTGATATTGGACAGCCGCCTTTCGGACGCTATCGGCAGAGTCACGACTTCGGCATCCTCGTTCAAGGGCATCGAATTCCAGATCTGGGTGAAAAGCTGAAACAACCCTGCGCGCGGGCCATGCTGCTCGTCCAGCACGGACGGATCCTGCAGCAAAGCTTCCAACATCGCCCCTACATAGGCGTCGCCCGACGCTTGGCTCCCGGTGAGGGCGCGGGCATAGCGGCGCAATAACGGCAAATGTTCAGCAACGAGCTGTGATCGGGACATCCCCACTCCATTTAAATCTTGTCGAACGTCAGCAGCCGGAACGCGATGCCGGTCCATTTCAGGATACATGCATCTCTACGTCCGGGCGATTTAAAAGTTCCCATATTCAGGAACTTTGCCGATTGTTCGGAATTAGCCCGGCAAGTGATGATGCAAAGGCTTCAAAAATCAAGAAAAAATGTCCTACCCGCAGCGGAGACTAACCTTTGGGGAACAGTTGGAACCGTCATGAAAGATTACAAAAGTCAAACCGTTAATCCCGCCAACAAAAAGTCTGCGCCCGGCAGGCAGGGCGGCCTGAATAGCGAAATCCAGTCCCGGATCGGGCACCAGTTGCGCGCGATGTACGACGATGTTGTGCGTCAGGGCGTGCCGGATCGCTTTGCAGATCTGATCAAGAAACTGGATGAACCCCGAAGCGACAATGACGGCTCTTCGGCTGCCAAAAGCAGCGGCGGGAGGGACTGATGCCGCTTACCGATTCCCTTCGCGACGACATTCTTGCTTCGGTGCCGAGCCTGCGCGCCTTTGCGATTTCGCTGAGCGGCAACGGCGACCGCGCCGACGATCTTGTGCAGGAGACCCTGCTCCGCGCGCTCGCCAACATTGATTCGTTTCAGCCTGGCTCCAACTTGCCGGCGTGGCTCTTCACCATTCTGCGCAATCTGTTCCGGTCGGATTACCGCAAGCGTCGGCGCGAGGTCGAAGATGCCGACGGCTCCTATGCGAAGACGCTGAAATCGCAGCCTGGCCAGAATGCGCATCTCGAATTCGAAGAATTCCGTGCGGCGCTGGAGAAACTGCCGCAGGACCAGCGCGAAGCCTTGATCCTGGTCGGTGCTTCCGGCTTCTCATACGAAGATGCTGCGGCGATATGCGGATGCGCGGTGGGCACCATCAAGAGCCGCGTCAACCGCGCCCGCTCCAAGCTGAGTGCGCTTTTGTATGTCGACGGCGCAGAGGATTTCGGTCCCGACGATACGGTGCGCGCGGTGATCGGCAGCAGCGGCTGAAGCGCTATCAGATAATATTATCATGGTATACGCGGGCATCTTCGAAAACGCTGCTGCGTCACTGAACACGACGCCTCAGGGCCGCACCGGCGGCTTGGAAATCCGGTCGGTCCGGTCGCGTTCCGTCATGTCGACCACCGTTTCCATCGGCGCGGTAAGTTCGTAGACATAGCTGACCTCGGTAAAATAGCGCTTCGACGTGCCGCCCAGCGCCTCCGGCGCGACGCGGTCCAGAAGAATGATGCCAAAGTCGCTGTCCTCGCGGCGGGTGGCGGCGCTGGTGTTGAATTCCTCCCAGCGGAAGTTGAACGTCGATTCCGCGCCGTCGCCTGCAATGTCCCAGCGAGCTTCGATACGCGGATGTTTACCGACCAGCGACAAGCCCTCGTCCGAATGCGACGCCAGTTCGAAGAACAGCAGCGACAGGCTTTGCGCGGCGCGAGCGCTGACTGTGATGTCCGGCCCGCTGACGACGATCCGCTCGGCGTGCGGGATGGCGCGGGATTCGAACAGGCCCTTCAGCTTGACGCCCTGCCATTGACTGTCGGTCAGCAGCGAGACGACGTTCGACATCGCGTGAATTCGTCCGATCAGCAGGTCGCGCGAGACGTCGATATCCGATCCTTGCCGCAGCGTCCGGGTTACGATCGACTGAATCACCGCGAGGATGTTCTTCACCCGGTGATTGAGCTCGTCGATTACCATGGTGAGCCGGCGCTCGAAGCCGATCCGGACCTGGATTTCGCGCCGCAGCCGCAGATTGCTAAAGGTGACGTAGCCGAACAGGCCGCAGACGATGCCGGTCAATGTCAGCCCGATCGCGCCGATCAATCCCGCCATCTGCTGCGCGCGCAGAAACGAATTGCCCTTCGCGTAATAGGACAGCGACCAGTCCCGCGAGCCGAAACTCACCACGCGGGTGGCGGACGCCGCGGTCGCGGGCCGCGAGATCACGTTGTCGCTGGTTTCCGCAATCAGTTCGTCGGGGGGGGGGGCGGGGGGGGGGC
>CAXUBE010000096.1:7614-9040 GCA_964249215.1 uncultured Rhodopseudomonas sp.
GCCGGTATATCCGTTTGGGGGGGTTTCCCCAAAACTGGTCGGGGGGGGCGGGGCGGGGTCCGCGCCGCGCCACCGAAAACAGCGACAGATCGTCATTGGCGAGCATCAGCGGCGCGAGCTCATACGAAAACGTGACGAAGCCCACCACGGTCGCGCTGCCGTCCTGCAGCACCGGGGCGCATAGAAAGAGACCGGTCCTGCCGTCCTCGCGCAGCAGCGGCAACGGATCGGAGGCCGTCGGCTTGCCGTCGGCCAAAGCGTGGACGAACATCGGGCCCAGGATCGGATGTCCGTCGAGGGCCCGTCCCGGAAACAGCACCGTACGATCGTTGCGCGGTTCGACGTCCATCACCACGTCGATCGGCAGACCCGCAGGCGGCACCGTCAGTGCGCTGTCGTCATAATTGCGCACTTCCGGATTGGCAAACCCGGCCTTGGCGATTTCGGCATGCGCCTCGGGCAACTCCGCTGCCTTAATTCGCGCAACCCAGCTCGCGGCGATAAAATCGGTCTTGAACGCGTAGATCGACGCCCGCAGCGGCTGCAGCATGTCGGCCTTGATGACGCTTGGCGCGCGAAACAGTCCGGCGGCGACCCGGCCGAGCAGTTCGCGTTCGGTGAGGCGGTCCTGTACCAGGCTGGCATGGATGTCGATCGCGCGCGCCAGCGCGATCCGTTCGATCGCCACTTCCTGCTCGTGCACGCGGTACGCCGCGGCGCCGGACAGCGCCAACCCGACGATCGCCAGCAATCCGATGATGAAGCCAAGCCGAACCAACGCGCTTCCTCAATTATGACTGCGCCGGTCGATGCCGGTGCGGCGCGGCGGCAAGTTGCTCAAGCCGGATGCGGCAGAGTTGGTTCCGCGCCGGCTTCTCGCTGCTCGAATAAATATCAGGCCCTCATGGCCTTCGGCGCCAAACCGCCTTTCGCCTCGATAAAACCGATGATGCGATCGAGGCCCTGATTGATTTTCAGATTGGTCAATACGAACGGCCGTTCGCCCCGCATGCGCCGGGCATCGGTGTCCATTTTCTCCAGCGACGCGCCGACATGCGGCGCAAGGTCGATCTTGTTGATCACCAGAAGGTCCGACCGCGTGATTCCAGGACCTCCCTTGGAAGGAATTTTGTCGCCGGCGGCGACGTCGATCACGTAGATCGTCAGGTCGGCCAATTCCGGAGAGAACGTCGCCGCGAGGTTATCCCCGCCGGATTCGATCAGCACCATGTCGAGCGCCGGAAATTTGGCGCGCATGTCCGCCACGGCAGCAAGATTCATCGAGGCGTCTTCACGGATTGCGGTGTGCGGGCAGCCGCCGGTCTCGACGCCGACGATCCGGTCCGGCGTCAGCGCGCCGTTGCGGGTCAGGAACTCGGCGTCTTCACGGGTATAGATATCGTTGGTCACGACAGCGATATTATAT
>CAXUBE010000097.1:0-8962 GCA_964249215.1 uncultured Rhodopseudomonas sp.
AGCCGGCGGTCCGGGTCCGACACCGCGACGCCGATGGTCTTGGTGCCGAGATCGAGGCCGACCAAGGCGCCCCGCGCCGGCCACTGCGCGGCGGCCTCGATCAATGGTAGGATGGCAGCAGGCATCGCCAGCGCTTACCACGCGCGCGGCCGATGCGAAATCGCCTGCACAATCAGCCTCCGAGTCGACGCGATGGACCCTCTGAACCTGTTCGGTCTGTTCGCGGTGAGCGCGATGCTGCTGTGCTATACTCTGGAGCATCGCGCCCACTGGTTCGTGCTGGCGTTTGCCGGGGCCTGCGGCCTCGGCTCGGTTTACGGATTTCTGCAGGGCGCATGGCCGTTCGGGCTGGTCGAGGCGGTCTGGGCCGGAGTGGCGCTGCGGCGCTGGATGCTCAAACCACGCGATCGTCCGGCGGACCGCGCCTAGCGGACCGACCTGCCGGATCGGGCGCTTCGGGCTGTCCCGCGGTTGCGGCGCGAAACCGGGGTCTGCTATACGGCAGGCGTCGCCCGCCGACCCCGAGGACCCTCTATATTATGTCAGTCGACGCCGCCACCGTCCGCCGCATCGCGCATCTGGCGCGGATCGCCGTGACCGATGCCGAGGTCACGCATCTGCAGGGCGAACTCAACGCGATGCTGGCCTTTGTCGAGCAATTGTCCGAGGTCGACGTGACGGGTGTCGCGCCGATGACGTCGGTGACGCCGATGCGGATGAAGGAGCGCGCCGACGTGGTCGACGACGGCGGGATCGCCGACCAGGTTGTCGCCAACGCGCCTGCGACCGAGGACAATTTCTTTCTGGTGCCGAAGGTCGTCGAATAATTCGAGACGGGAAATCCGATGTGCCTGTTGTGCGACGACGAGAAGGCCTACCAGGCCTATATGGATTATCTCGACGCGATGGAACGCCAGGGCCGCTCCGCCGATCCGGCCAAAGCGATCGATGCGGTGCTCGATCGGCTGCAGGCCGCCGACGTTGCCAACCGCGACGCGCCGGAAAACGACAAGACGCTGTCGCCGTTCTTCTGCAGCCCGGTCGACAAATGACCGAACTGACGTCGCTGACGCTGAGCGAGGCAAGAGCCGGCCTTGCGGCGAAATCCTTCACCGCGCTGGAATTGACCGACGCCCATCTCGCCGCGATCGAGCGGGCGCGGGTGCTGAACGCATTCGTTCTCGAGACGCCGGATCAGGCGCGCTCCATGGCGAGCGCGGCGGACGCGGCGATTGCCGCCGGCACGAACGGGCCGCTGGCGGGCATTCCGCTCGGCATCAAGGACCTGTTCGCGACGAAGGGCGTGCGGACCACGGCGTGCTCGCGGATTCTCGGCGCGTTCACGCCGCCCTACGAATCCACGGTGACGGCGCAGTTGTGGCGCGCCGGCGCGGTGCTGCTCGGCAAGCTCAACAATGACGAATTCGCGATGGGCTCGTCGAACGAGACCTCGTGTTTCGGTCCGGTGGTGAATCCGTGGCGCCGGCAAGGATCGGACACCAGCCTGGTGCCGGGCGGCTCGTCCGGCGGCTCCGCATCGGCCGTGGCCGCGGGGTTGTGTCTCGGCGCGACCGGCACCGACACCGGCGGTTCGATCCGCCAGCCCGCGGCATTCACCGGCATCGTCGGCATCAAGCCGACTTACGGGCGCTGTTCGCGCTGGGGCATCGTCGCGTTCGCCTCGTCGCTCGATCAGGCCGGACCGTTCGCCCGAACCGTGCGCGACACCGCGATCCTGATGCGCGCGATGGCCGGCCCCGACCCGAAGGACACCACCTGCGTCGATCGGCCGGTGCCGGATTACGAGGGCGCGGTCGGCCGATCCGTGAAAGGCATGCGGATCGGCATTCCGAAGGAGTACCGGCTGGACGGCATGCCTGGCGAAATCGAGCAGTTGTGGGCGCAGGGCGCGGCGTGGCTGAAAGCCGCGGGCGCCGAACTGGTCGAGGTGTCGCTGCCGCATACCAAATACGCGCTGCCGGCCTATTACATCGTGGCGCCGGCGGAAGCCTCGTCGAATCTGGCGCGCTACGACGGCGTGCGCTACGGCGCCCGCGTCGACGGCCGCAACATCACCGAGATGTACGAGAACACCCGCGCGCAGGGCTTCGGCCCCGAGGTTCGCCGCCGCGTCATGATCGGCACCTACGTGCTCTCATCCGGTTATTACGACGCGTATTATCTGCGCGCGCAGAAGGTCCGCACCTTGATCAAGCAGGATTTCGAGCGCTGCTTTGCGCAAGGCGTCTCGGCGATCCTGACGCCTTCGACGCCGTCGTCCGCTTTCGGCATCGGCGAGAAGGGCGGCGCCGATCCGGTCGAGATGTACCTCAACGACATCTTCACGGTGACGGTGAACATGGCCGGGCTTCCCGGTATCTCGGTCCCCGCCGGCACCGACGGCGCCGGGCTGCCGCTCGGATTGCAACTGATCGGCCGTGCCTTCGACGAGGAAACGCTGTTCTCGCTCGGCGAAGTCATCGAGCAGGCCGCCGGGCGCTTCGCGCCGTCGCGGTGGTGGGCGTGATTCTTGCCTCCCCGCCGCGGCTTTGGCGTTGCGTTTTCGCGTTCGTTTCGCCATGCTCGTGGCGTTGGCAGGGGATGGAATGAGCGCAGACGACGGGACTACGTCCTCACAACAGGTCGACCAGATTCTTGGCTCGTCGAAGCTCGCGCTCGCGCTGGAGAACGACCGTTACAAGCATCTGCTCGACCATGTGCCGGTCGCGGTGGCGGTGTCGCGCGGGTCCGGCGCCGAGCAGCAGGTGGTTTACGCCAACAAGGCGTTCGAAACGCTGATGCATCTTGCGCCGGCCGACGTCGAGGGCCAGAGCTGGAGCTGCCTCGACGGCTTTTTGAACGAGGACAATGCGGCGCAGACGCTGGGCGAGGCGATCCGCGACGGTGAAGATTTTCTCGGCGTGTTCCGGCCCTCGGTCCCGCAGGACCGGCTGGTGATCGCGCAGGCCTACGCCTCGGTGATCGAGAGCGACGACGGCATCGAGAGTTTCCGGATCGCGGCGCTGGTCGATGTCGGCGGCCGCGAACGCGCCCAGATCGAACAATTCGAGACCCAGATCCGCGAACGCGACGTGCTGATGCGCGAGCTGCAGCACCGGGTGAAGAACAACCTGCAGCTCATCACCGCGCTGATTCGGCTGGAGGCGCGCTCGGCCGCGGAAGGCGAGACCGTCGCGCTGGCACGGCTCGCGAGCCGGATCGATGCGCTGACGGTGTTGTATCGGACGCTGTCGGCGGAAAACGCGCTGTCGGATATCGACCTCGGGCAATATCTGTCCGAGATCGCCAGCGCGGTGATGGTGGCCAACGCAGCTTCCGGCATCAGTTGCGACATCGAGACCGGCTACTGTCCGCTCTCCGTGAACGTCGCGATGCCCGCGGGACTGCTGGTCAACGAGATGCTGACCAACGCGTTGAAATACGCTTTCGTCGGCCGCAGCAGCGGACAGATCAAGCTGATCTGCAAGCTCGAAGGCAGCCGCGTCACCGTCGTGGTATCCGACAACGGCGTCGGGCTCGGCGAAAACATCGAATGGCCTTCGCCGCGCAAGCTCGGTGCCCTGATCCTGCAGACGATGCGCGAAAACGCCAAAAACGTGCATTTCCATGCCGAAAGCATCCGCGGCCAGGGCACCTGGTTCACGCTGACATTCGACGCCGCCGCGCCGACGCCGAACTGAATTTGCCGGCCGCTTGTCGCAATCGCGTCACGGTTTCGTCCGGACGCGCCGTTTGGCGATCCCGCCGCCGGTCTCTGGGAACACAGCCATGAACGCACCCGTCAAGCCGTCGAAGCTGATCAAGGGCGCCACTGGCGACTGGGAGATCGTGATCGGGCTCGAGGTCCACGCCCAGGTCGCGTCTAATGCAAAGCTGTTCTCGGGCGCCGCGACCGCATTCGGCGGCGCGCCGAACGCCCACGTCTCGCTGGTTGATGCCGCGATGCCCGGCATGCTGCCGGTGATCAACGAGGCCTGCGTGCGCCAGGCCGTGCGCACCGGGCTCGGGCTGAACGCGAAGATCAATCTGCGCTCGACCTTCGACCGCAAGAACTACTTTTATCCGGATCTGCCGCAGGGCTACCAGATCAGTCAGTACAAATCCCCGATCGTCGGCGAGGGCCAGATCGCGGTCGATCCCGGCGACGGCGACGCCATCACCGTCGGCATCGAGCGGCTGCATCTGGAGCAGGACGCCGGCAAGTCGCTGCACGACCAGCATCCGTCGATGTCGTTCGTCGACCTCAACCGCTCCGGCGTGGCGCTGATGGAGATCGTGTCCAGGCCGGACATGCGTTCGTCCGAACAGGCCAAGGCCTATGTCGCCAAGCTGCGCTCGATCCTGCGCTACCTCGGCACCTGCGACGGCGACATGGAGAAAGGCAGCCTGCGCGCCGACGTCAACGTCTCGGTGCGCAGGCCCGGCGCGGAGTTCGGCACCCGCTGCGAGATCAAGAACGTCAACTCGATCCGCTTCATCGGCCAGGCGATCGAGTTCGAGGCCCGCCGCCAGATCGGAGTTCTCGAAGACGGCGGGGTGATCGAGCAGGAAACGCGGCTGTTCGACCCCGACAAGGGCGAGACCCGCGCGATGCGCAGCAAGGAGGAGGCGCACGACTACCGCTATTTCCCCGATCCGGACCTCCTGCCGCTGGAATTCAGCGAGGCCTATGTCGCGGCCCTGAAAGCCGAATTGCCCGAACTGCCGGATGCGAAAAAAGCCCGGTTCATCGCCGCTTTCGCGCTGTCGGCGGAGGATGCCGGCGTTCTGGTCGGCGAGCGCGACAGCGCGGATTTCTATGAGGCGGTGCTGGCGAAGCTTGCCGACGCGCCCCGCGACGGCAAGCTCGCCGCCAACTGGGTGATCAACGAACTGTTCGGCCGCCTCAACAAACAGAGCATGAGCGTCGCAGCATCCCCGGTGTCGCCGGCGCAGCTCGCCGCGATCGTCGACCTGATCGGCGAGGCGACGATCTCCGGAAAGATCGCCAAGGAGCTGTTCGAGATCGTATGGCGGCAAGGCGGCGAGCCGCGCGCGCTCGTCGAAGCGCGCGGAATGAAGCAGGTGACGGACGTCGGCGCGATCGAACAGGTGGTCGACGCCATCATCGCGGCCAATCCCGACAAGGCCGCGCAGGCGAAAGCCAAGCCGGCGATGATCGGCTGGTTCGTCGGACAGGTGATGAAGTCGTCCGGCGGCAAGGCGAACCCGCAATCGGTCAACGATCTTTTGAAGGGCAAGCTCGAACTCTGAGCTGCGATCATCGTCCGCGCGATCGTGCGCGACGCGCGAACGTCGTTGCGACAGTGCGAATCGGCCGAACGCGATTCGTGCGAAAAAGGCCGCGGCGGCGGGCGCAGATGCGACGCGACGCGCAAACCGTCAAAAATTTTTTCGTTGCCAAAATCCCGACTCGGAGTCCTCGCGCATTGCTTTTCGCGGGCGCGATGAGTCGCGCGTTGCTGCGCATGTGCTTCGAATGCAACGATGCGAATTGCAGAAACGATTGCGGCGCAGGCGTTTCATGCGATCTTGACATTCGCCGAGATAGAATTGGCGCGCTTATTTCGCATCGCGCGCTCCATGCATCGCGCGTTCGACGTCGCAAGCGCCGCGCGCGCGCCGATATCTCGCATCAACACTTCCTTAAGCGAGACACTGTTTTTTTCGATGTGTTGGTGTATTCGGGATGAGTGCATTTCGATTCCCGAGTGCACGCAGCGACTAAGCCATCTCACTTATCCAGGAGGGCAACATGGCCAAGAAAGCGAAGAAAGCAAAGAAGGCGAAGAGCGCGGTGAAGAAGACCGCGAAGAAGACGAAGAAGGTCGCGAAGAAGAAGTAACTTCGCGTAACTCTGCCGGCGGCTTGCCGGCGACGTCGCGAGGGCCGGCTGCGATATCCGCGATCTTCGAGCGGAGCACACCGAAGCCCTGGTCGACGAAGGAGGGTGTCGGCGAGACTTCAGGTCAGACGGCCGGATCGATATTCGACCTTGGGTCGAGCGCGGTCCGGCAGAAGAAACGGTCTTTCTTCCTACGGTGCGGATCGCATGGTGCGCAATTTCACGCAGCGGTTCTGCGGTGTGAGATCTGGTCCTGACGTGTTCGCCGACGCCCTCGTCATTTGCCCGCCGCATCGGCGCTTCGGGCGCAGCAAAATTCTCCCTCATTCGGCCAACGTTCTCCGATGCCGATGCCGCTTCCGGTGTCGGCCGACGATGCCCGGGCAGCTCGGCGGAATCGCGCGATGGTTATCGTTTCGCCAAAGCGGACGGTAAATCCGGTCTATAAGGATCGCGAAAGTGCCTGCGGCGCAGCGGTTTATCAGATCGCGCGCGGCACCCGCCAAGCCCCGCGTTCAGACTTGATTCATCGCGATCCTTAAACTGCTCTTCAAATCCGATCGGTCATGGTCACCACAACGCGCCGGTTAACGGCGGCGGGTGCCGAACGACTGGACGGGGGCCGCTCGGATGAGCCGGCGAGATGGAGAGCAGGATGTTTCAGGGACAATTCGGTTTTGACGACGCGGCGCGGGCTGAAGCCGCGGCAAGCCCCGAGGTGCTGTTCGAGCTCGGCATGATGTTCGCGACCGGCCGATCGGCGCCGGTCGATCTCGTCGCCGCGCACAAATGGTTCAACCTCGCCGCGCTGAAGGGCCGCGTCGATGCGATCGCGCTGCGCCGCGAAGTCGCCGAACTGATGAGCGCGGCCGAGATCGCCGCCGCCCAACGCGACGCCCGCGCCTGGATCGCCCAGCACTGAACGCGTTGGCGCCGCGCGCGGCCGCCGGCTGCATGCGATCCGATCGTGCGTCGCGCGGTGCGGCATTGCGCCGGTCCCACGAACAATGATACCCGACACCGGCGCGTTGCCGCGCCGGCGAGGACGAAGCGATGGGACTAGCGGTGATGATCGTCGGCCTTGCGCTGTTCATCGGCGTGCACCTGATCACGACCCGGCGCGACCTGCGCGCGCGCCTGATCGCGAGCGGCGGCGGGTCGGCCTACAAGATCGGCTATGCGGCGCTCTCGCTGATCGGCATCGTGCTGATCGGCTACGGCTTCAGCGAATACCGTGCGGCCGGCATGATCGATCTGTGGACCCCGCCGCGCTGGACCCGCCATGTCACGGTGGCGCTCATGCTGCCGGCGGTGATCCTGCTGGTTGCCGCCTACAGCCGCGGCCGCATTTACAGCGCGGTGAAGCATCCGATGCTCACCGCCGTGAAGCTCTGGGCCGCCGCGCATCTGCTGGCCAATGGCGACCTCGGCTCGATCATCCTGTTCGGATCGCTGCTGGCATGGGCGGTGTTCGACCGCATCTCGCTGAAGCGACGCAGCGACGCCGGGGGTCCGACGATCCCGGTCGGCGGTCCGCGCAACGACCTCGTCGCGATCGCGGTCGGCGTCGTGGTCTATCTCGCGCTCGGCTTCGCCTTCCACCCGATCGTGATCGGGGTCCCGGTGTTCGGAGCGTAGGCGATGTCGGTGCAGTCCGCGATCCGGCGCAAGACCGCGCCCGATATCCGCGCCCGCAAGGGCGGCGAGCCGATCGTGATGCTGACCTCGTACCACGCGCACACCGCGGCGCTGGTCGACCGCTATTGCGACGTGATCCTGGTCGGGGATTCGCTCGGCAACGTCATGCACGGCTTCGAAACCACGGTGCCGGTGACGCTCGAGATGATGATCCTGCAGGGCCACGCGGTGATGCGCGGCTCGCAGCATGCGCTCGTGGTGGTCGACATGCCGTTCGGCTCCTACGAGGCGTCGCGCGAGCAGGCGTTTCATTCCGCCGCGCGCATCCTGAAGGAGACCCATTGCGGCGCGGTGAAGCTGGAAGGCGGCGCGCGGATGGCGGAGACCATCGCGTTTCTCACGCAGCGCGGCATTCCGGTGATGGGTCACATCGGGCTGACGCCGCAGTCGATCAACACGCTGGGCTCGTTCCGCGCGCAGGGCCGCGAGGAGGGCACCTGGGAGCCGATCGAGAACGACGCCCGCGCCGTCAGCGAGGCCGGCGCGTTCGCCGTTGTCGTCGAGGCGGTCGCCGAGCCGCTCGGGCGCAAGATCACGCAAGCGATCGCGATCCCGACCATCGGGATCGGCGCCAGTGCCGCCTGCGACGGCCAGGTGCTGGTGCTGGAAGACATGCTGGGGCTGTCGCCGCGCACGCCGAAATTCGTCAAGCGCTACGGCGAGCTCGGTCCCGGCATCGAGGCCGCGATCAAGGACTACGCCGACGAGGTGCGCTCGCGGGCATTTCCGGGACCCGAGCATGTCTACGGCATGAAGCCGAAACCGTGACGCGGTGCGATCGCGCGGCGCGGTCGCCCGATGTTGCAGCGCCGATCGGCTTGCGGGCTGGCGCGGCGAACCGCCCGCCGCGGTTAAGCATGGCGTTCGCATCCCCTTGATCGGGCCCGCTTTGCCTTGTCACCGCCATATCGATAGGTTATCGCGGCGCGCGATCGGGAATGCGCGCGCGCTGACGCATCGCGAAAGATCGGCGCAGCCGGGGCCGGATAGTCAAGTGTCTGAATTATTTGATGAAGTCGACGAAGAGGTTCGCCGTGATCAGCTCAAGCGGGTATGGGATCGCTACTCGCTGCTGATCATCGGCGTCGCAATCCTGATCATCGCCGGCGTCGGCGGCTGGCGCGGCTACCAATATCTCGAAGCCAAGAAGGCGGCGGAGGCCGGTGCGGCGTTCGACCGCGCCATCGATCTTGCCGAGCAGAACAAGTCCGCCGAGGCCGAAGCCGCGTTCAATGCGCTCGCGACCACTGCGCCGTCAGGATATCGCACGCTGGCGCGGCTGCGCGCCGCCGCCGAACTCGGCAAGCGCGATGCGCCGGCCGCGGTGAAGCTCTATGACGGCATCGCTGCCGATCGCAGTGTCAACGCCGCCGAGCGCGACCTGGCGCGGCTGCGTGC
>CAXUBE010000098.1:0-8932 GCA_964249215.1 uncultured Rhodopseudomonas sp.
CTCTTGGCGATCGGATTGGTGACGACCGCCGCCGCATCCCCGGCACCCACATCCGCCACCGCCCGACGGATCGCGCCGACCGCGGCCCGCGCGCTGTTGCCGTCGGGATGGCCGGGCGCGGCCGTCGCGCAATGCCCGGTCGCGACCACCGGCAATGCACGGGCGAACGCATCCGCGGCAGTGCCGGGCAACGCCTCGACGACCGTGACGTCGAGGCCCATGACGCGCGCGCGGCGTTGAAGAAAGCCGGCGTCGCCCAGCATGTAGAACGGCGGCAGCTCCAAATCGTGCCGCCGCAGCCAAGCCATCAGGGCGATGTCGGGTCCGATGCCGGCGGGCTCGCCGAGCGTCAGCGCCAGAGGTTTTGCCATGTCGCGACCCGGTTGAAAGGAGGCGTCAGCGATATTCGATCATCGCCGCCTTGCGGACCTCGCGCAGATAGGATTTCGACTTCGCCTCGTATTTCTCGGCGTAAATCTTCTCGCGGATCTCGCGCTTCTTCGGCGTGTCCGCGGTGGTCGGCTTGCGGCCGCACAGCGCCACCATCTCGATGCCCTGCTTGGTGACTTCGGGCGCGGTGAGGTGGCCGATCGGTGTCTTGTCCAGCACCTCGCGCAGCGCCGGCGGAATATCCGCCGACGTCTTGGTGATGGAATCGCGGATCGCCGAGTTCTGCATGGTCTTGAAGATTTCGTTGGCCTCCTCGCAGGTCTGGATGCGGTTGCGCAGCGCCTCGGCCTCCTTGCGCCGCGCATCCATCGCGTTGCTCTCGGAGCCGCGCGCCACGATCAGCACGACCGGCCGCATCTGATATTCGAACGATTCGGCGGTCTGCTTGTCGTCGCCGCCCTTGACCTCGATCGCCGACTGCACGTCCTTTTCGCCCACCAGGAGGCTGTCCTTGAAGCGGCCGCGCACCAGGCTGGTCCACACCATGTCGGCCTTCATGCGCGCCTTCAGCGTGTCGGGGCGAACGCCCGCGGTCTCGAGCTGCTTGGTCAATTGCTCGGGCGTCATCCGCATCCGGGTGCTCATGCCGCTGTAGGATGAGTCGACATCAGTCACGCTGGGATCGACGCCGAAGCGCTTGCCTTCGCGGATCTTGACCTTCTCGTCGATCAGATCGTCGATCACCTGCTGGCGGGTCGGCGTCTTGTGGGTCGACAGGACCGTCAGCTTGCTGCGTTGCTCGATGTCGAAATTGGTGATCGGCTCGCCATTGACCATCACCGCGACCTGCGCCTGCGCGCCCGCGGCGGCGCCGACCAGCAAAGCCGCGCAGCACAGCGCCAGGCGCAGGAGGGATGAAATTGCCGTCGTCATAACAGTGTCCGCCATTCAGCCGATCGATGTCTTCCTGCTCCGCGACGGTCGCGGTCGAATCCGGACGCGCCGCGTCAGTTGCCTGCCGCGCTGCTCGAAGAGCCGGCCACGCTCTCCGAGAACGATGTCATTCCGAGGGTACGCAGGCCGATCTGCAGCATGATGGTGTGGTTGAGTTGCGGCAGCGCGGTGCCGACCGGATAATTATATGCCGTCACGTAATTCACGGCCATCACGTAACAGTCATCGACGTAGCCGGCGCCGACTTGATACTGGTTGATCTTCTGCGCCTCGAGATCGAAGCGGGCGCCGCCCGACACCACCCAGTTCGACGTCACCTTGACCGAGCCGGTGCCGAGGATGCCGCGGCGCCGCGTCAGGAAGCCGAGGTCGGGCTGCGCGGCGTAGTCGCCATAGGTCAGCGCGACCGACCAGCGGTTGAAGCTGGCGCTGCCTTCGGCCTCGAAGCGGTTGACGTCGAGCGTCGCCTGATCGAGCCGGATGCGGGTGGTGAATTTATACGTCGCGTTCGGCGAATACGAGAACCGCCCGACATAATCCGAGCGCGGCGTGGCGAGGCCGGAATCCAGGCCGGTATTGGTAAGGTCCTTCACGGCGTAGGAGTTCAGCCCGAACAACTGGTAGGACTGGCCGAACAGCACGTTGACCGCGCCGCCGCGGTCGAACTGCGTGGTGGCCTGCACGCCGACATTGGCGCGGCCGCCGCCTTCGACCCGGTCGTAGCCGGAAAACTTGTCGACGCTGAACAGGTTGCTGGCGTCGAAGATCATGCTCTGCGCGTCCTCGTTGGGTAATTTGCCGGCGTAGCTCTCGTTCGGCCGGATGATGACCTGCGCGATCGGCTCGATCGTGGTGGTGCCCCAGGGCTGCACGTTGATGAAGGGATAGCGGTATTCGAGGCCGACCGTCGGCATCACCCGCAGCGCCTGCATGTCGCCGGTCTGGATGTAGTTCGACACGCCGGGCTGGTTGGAGATCGAGGAGTCGATCGCGTCGGCGCGGATCGAGGCGAACGGCGTCCAGATCTCGCCGATCGGATCGGTGAAGGAGCGGCGCCACGCCGCCTCCAGCGTGCCGCGGGTATAGGTGCCCGGAATCCCGCGCAGCAGGCAATTGGCGGGGATCTTCACGGTCGGATCGGCCGAGGTCGGCAGGCACCAGCCGTTGTTGGAGGCGATCGTCGTCACCGGATCGAACGCCGCGGTCTGCCGGCTGAGGCTGGTGAGGTTGGTCTTGTAGCTGAACTCGCCGCCCAGGATCGAGCGGTCGAACACGTTGCTGTAGTCGGCGACCGGATGAACGATCGGGATCTGGCTCTGCACGTCGGCGGCGGCGAAGCCCAGATAGTAGATGGTGCGGGCGTCGAAGTAGCTGCGGTTGCCGACGCCGGTCAGGTAGATCTGCGAGATCGCCTCGTTGGAGGGCGCGAGGAAGGAGCCGAACGCGTCCTTGTACTGCGACAGCCGGTAGTCGAGCAGGAAGGTCTTGTCGCTCAGCGCGACCGCGTCCCAGCCCCACACCCATTTGTCGTTGATCGCGAACTGCCCCTTGGTCTCGACGCCGCCGCGCAACGCGCGGTCGCCGGGCTGCCCGGCGAAGGTCGACTGGTGCAATTGGTCGATGCCGTAGGCGCGGATCTGGTAGGCGCCGTCCATCAGGCGCTGGCGGAATTCGCCCTGCATCAGCAGGCCCTGCGTCGTGGTGATGCGCGGCGACAAGGTGAGGTCGTAGCTCGGCGACAGCGCCCAGTAGAACGGCACTTCCACCGCGGTGCCGAAATTGCTGTTGCTCGTCAGCATCGGCATCAGGAAGCCGGTCTTGCGCTGCACGGTCGGGTCCGGCGTCGAGAAATACGGCAGATAGGCCAGCGGCACGCCGAAGAATTCGAGCTGCGCGTTCTCGAAATACAGCATCTTGTCGACCTGGTCGTGAATGATGCGCGCGCCCTTCACCTGCCACAGCGGCGGCTTCTTGGGATCGTCGCGGCACGGCGCGCAGGCGGTGTAGACGCCGTTCTGGAACACGTTGTAATTTCCGGCGGTGCGCTCGGCGCGGGAGGCCGCGATCCGGGTCTCGTTGGCGGTATCGACGCGCAGCGAATCGACGAAGCCGTCGCGGTAGTCGTCGCTGAGGTCGATTTCATTGGCGTAGGTGATCTTTCCGTCGGCGTCGGTCATGCGGACGTTGCCCTGCGCCTGCAACCGCTTGGTCTTCTGGTCGTAGACGATGCGGTCGGCCTCGACGCCGGTGCCGTTGTAGAACATCTGCACGTTGCCGACCGCCGACACCCGCGAATTGTTGTAGTCGTAATTGACCTCGGTGGCCTGGATCAGCATCTGGCCGCTGTCGGCGCCGGGGGGGCGCGCGACCTTCGGCCGCACCGGCGGCGTGTTGTAGATGAAACCCTGCGCCGCGGCCGGCGTGATGGCGCCAAGGCCGATCGCGCCGGCCAGAACGACGGCGATCAGCAGTCCGGTCCAGGCGGAAACAGCCAGGCCGTTGCGCCGCTCGGGGGAGCGGCGCAGTGCGCTCGGCGGCTTTCCGTGGAGGGCGGCGATCACGGCCACTACCCGTCCTCCTGGTACAACAAGGCCAAAAAGCCGACCAGGCCGCCCACGCAAACGGGCAGCCAGGCGGCAGCTAACGGATGCATCAACTCGGCCTTGCTCAGATCCTCGGTAACTTTCGACAGAATGTAGAGCAGAAAGCCCGCAGCCACGCCACTCAAAACCATCTTCTGGACGCCGCCGAAACGGAAGAATCGCAAGCTTACAGAAGCAGCTAGCAGCACCATCGCGACCAATAGAAACGGCTTCGCCACGAGCTTGTGGAACTGCAGCCGATAGCCCGAGGTCGCAAATCCCGAGCTCTCCGACGAGCGGATGTAGCTCGGCAGTTGCCAAAACGACACACTTTCCGGCGTGACAAAGCTGTTGCGAACCTGGGCCAGCGTCAGCGTGGTCGGCAGCCGGAAGCTGTCCTGGTCGACCGGCGCGCCGTCCAGCGTATAGCGCCGCACGGCCCTGAACTGCCAGTAGCCGCTTTCCAGCGTCGCCTCGCGCGCCTCGATGCGTTCCTTGAACTGGAAGTCGGTCTCGAACCGGAACACGGTGATGCCGCTCAGCAGCGTGCCCTGCCGCTGGCTGCGCGCGGCGTTGATGATGGCCTGACCTTCGCTGGTGACCTGATTGATCCAGAATCCGTTGGCGTCCTGGATGCCGCCGGCGCTTTCGCCGAACATCTCGGCTTCCATCTGCTTGGCGCGTTCCTGCATATAGGCCGACATCGGATTGAACGCGGCGCTGGCAAGCACGCCGAGCAGCAGCGCGCTCCACAGCGCGGGGGCGACGAACTGCCAGGCGGAGAGGCCGGCGGCGCGCGCCACCACCAGTTCGAGGCTGCGCGAGAGCGCGAGATAGCAGGTCATCGCGCCGATCAGGATGCAGAACGGCATCAGGCGTTCGAGCAGTTGCGGCACGCGGTAGAACGAAGCCTGCGCCACCACCAGAGCGGAGATCGCGAGGCTTCCGGTGCGCCGCAACAGGTCGACGTAATCGACGAACACCAGCAAGATGAACAGCCCGAGGAACACGCCGACCGAGGTCGTGACGAAGCGCCGCGCGAAATAGCGCCCGAGCGTGTTCACCAGCATGGCGGCCACCGCGTCATGTCGGCACCGGACGCCGCACCAGGCGGGCGGCAAAGGCGTTCAGCGCGTCGATGCCCTGCGTCAGCCTGGCCGGAGGCTCGATCGCGACGTTGCGGGCGATGATCCAGATGCAGGTCGCGATCGCCGCCGCCAGCACGGCGTATTGCACGTAGACGAACACCGGCGCGCGGGTGGTCAGGATCGAGCAGGCGAAGCCCGCCAGCCGCACCGCGAACGCCGCGAAGATCGATCCCGTCATCGAGAAATTGCGGCTCTGCCGCGTGGTGCGCGGTTGCCCGAGAAAGGCAAAGGTGATCGCGGCGAACACGAACGGATAGATCGGCGCGATCAGGCGGTCGTGCATTTCGGAATTGAACTGCACCGGCAGCCGCGCCAGTAGCGGATCGTTCGGCTCGGGCCACAGCAATTCCCACAGATAGCGCTCGCGGATGCCGTAGGCGACGTCGCGCGCGCGGGAGAATTTCGACATGTCGAACGCGTAGCGCGTGAACATCACCAGCGCCGGATCGGACTTGCCGAGCTGGAAGCGCTGCAGATTGCCGTCCTCGAGCACGAGGAACGAGCCGTCGCTGTTCTTCACCACCGTGCCGTGATCGGCGACGATGCTGACGCGCTCGGCCGGATCGCGGCGGTCGTCGATGAACACGCCGACCAGAAGCCCGCCCGGCTGCCGCTCCCGCACCCGGATGGTGAGGTTCGGTTCGAGCTGCGCGAAGCGGCCCGGCTGCAGGATATTGGCGAGAATGTCGGCGGTGATCTCGCTGTCCCAGCGGTTGATGCGGCGCAGCCCGTCGGGCGCGATATACGCCGAGATGACCGTCACGATCAGCGCAACGATGATTGTCGCGTAGAGGAAGGGCCGGAACAGCCGGATCGGCGACATGCCGGCCGCGTTCATGACGATGATTTCGGAATCGGTTGCGAGCCGGTTCAGCGTGTGGGTCGCCGCCACCATCAACGCCACCGGTGCGATCACCAGCACCAGCACCGGAACCGCGAGCCCCGTGATGCCGAGGAACGTCATGATGGTCTGGCCCTGGCTCGTCATCAGATCGATGCCGCGCAGCGCCTGCGTAATCCAGATCACGCCGGTGAGGCTCGCCAAAACGACGGCGAACGACGTCAGCGTCGTCCGGAAAATGTAGCTATCGACGGACCCCATCGGTCGGCGCGACCTTGTTCAAACAGACCTTGTCCGCCGCCAAAATCCGGCAAAACCGAATTCCCCATGGCCGCAGCACTCCGTCCCCACGTCAGCATTACCATCTGTTTGATCCGTCAACAAAATGGCTGACGCAAGGCGGGTTTGGAATATGGTTAATGTTCTGCGTGTGTCGCCGGAAAGCCACGTTTTCGAACGTCGCGACCGGCCACGCCGTCGCCGCCGTCACCGGGCCCGCGAAATCCCTCCCCAAAACGAGGATTGCGAGCGCCTCGGACATCGCATGGGTGGTTCGTGCCGCGGCGTCGAATCGCCATAGGCGACCTCGGCTTCCGGGATTGTCTCGCTTTGGCCGGGGTTTCAGAACGTGTCTTGACATGGCGGCTCAGGAAACCAAAACAGCATGCGCCGCCGCGCTCGCCCGGCCTGTGTGCGCGCGCTCGCGCTGATCTGGAGGATTGTCCATGTCCGATGCCGTCACCGTCGGCTTCGTCTCGTTCTCCACGCCGGCGAACGGCACGCTGTTCGTGTTCTGCGACGACGCGCTCGCATTCGGCACGGCGACCGGCAAGGCGCTCGGCGGCGCCGTCGACATGGTCAGGCGCGCGGCGGCCACCAGCAGGTTCAAGGGCAAATCCGGCGCGACGCTGGAGTTTCTGGCGCCGCAGGGCCTCAAAGCGGCGCGGCTGGTGGTGGTCGGCACCGGCAAGCTTGCGGACGTCAAGGATTACGATTTCCTCAAGCTCGGCGGCAAGATCGCGAGCAAGATCAACGGCGGCGGCGATGCCGCGACGGTGATCGCGGATTTGCCCTCCGGTGCGATGAAGCCAAGCGAGGCGGCCGGCGTGGCGTCGGGCATCCGGCTGCGGGCCTATAAATTCGACCGCTACAAGACCAGGAAAAAGGACGGCGACGAAACCCCCGTCAAATGCGACGTGTCGATCGCGGTCGGCGATGCCGGCGCCGCGCGCAAGGCGTTCGCGCCGGCCGGCCATGTGGTCGACGGCGTCATTTTGGCGCGCGAACTCGTCAACGAGCCGCCGAACGTGCTGTACCCGGCCGAATTCGCCCGTCGCGCCGGCGTCTTGAGCAAGCTTGGCGTCGATGTCGAGGTGCTGGACGTCAAGGCGATGACCAAGCTGAAGATGGGCGCGCTGCTCGGCGTATCGCAGGGCTCGGCCCGGCCCGGCCGCACCGTGATCATGCGCTGGAACGGCGGCAAGCGCGGCGAGACGCCGATCGCCTTTGTCGGCAAGGGCGTGTGCTTCGACACCGGCGGCATTTCGATCAAGCCGGCGGGCGGCATGGAGGACATGAAGGGCGACATGGGCGGCGCCGCCTGCGTGGTCGGGCTGATGCACGCGCTCGCCGCGCGCAAGGCCAGGGTCAACGTGATCGGCGCGATCGGCGTGGTCGAGAACATGCCGGACGGCAATGCGCAGCGCCCCGGCGACATCGTCACCTCGATGTCGGGGCAGACCATCGAGATCATCAACACCGATGCCGAGGGCCGGCTCGTGCTCGCCGACGTGCTGTGGTACGTCGCCAAGACCTACAAGCCGAAATTCATGGTCGATCTGGCGACCCTCACCGGCGCGATCATGGTGGCGCTCGGCACCGAGCACGCGGGACTGTTTTCCAACAACGACGAATTGGCGCAGCGGCTGACGCAGGCCGGCCTCGCCACCGGCGAGCGGGTCTGGCGGATGCCGCTCGGTCCCGAATACGACAAGATGATGGATTCGCAATTCGCCGACGTGAAGAACGCCGGCGCGCGCAATGGCGGCTCGATCACCGCCGCGCAATTTCTGCAACGCTTCGTCGACAACACGCCGTGGGCGCATCTGGACATCGCCGGCACGGCGATGGGCGCCCCCGGCACCGACATCAACACCAGTTGGGGCACCGGCTACGGCGTGCGCCTGCTCGACCGGCTGGTCGCGGATCATTACGAGACCGGCAAGTAACCCGGCCGCGATGACCGAGGTGCTGTTCTATCATCTGCAGGACATGACGCTGGAAAGCGTGCTGCCGGCGCTGCTGGAGAAATCGCTGCAGCGCGGCTGGCGCGTGGTGGTGCAGGCGGGTTCGGACGAACGCACCGCGGCGCTCGACGCGCATCTGTGGACCTACCGCGACGATTCGTTCCTGCCGCACGCGACCGCGCAGGTCGCCGACGCCGCGCAGCAGCCGATCGTGCTGACCGCGGCGGAGGGCAACCCGAACGGCGCGCAGGTGCGCTTCCTGGTCGATAACGCCGCGCTGCCGGCCGACGCCGGCAGCTATGAGCGCATGGTGCTGGTGTTCAACGGCGACGATGCCGAAGCGCTGGCGAGAGCGCGCGCGGCCTGGACCGACGGCAAATCGCGCGGCTTCGACGTCACCTACTGGCAGGCCGACGATTCCGGCCGATGGCGGCGCCGGGAATAGCGGCGGCGCGCGATCGGTGCTATCCTGCGGTCGCGGACCATGCTCGCAAGCGGCCATCGTCGTGCCGTAAATCGATGCTTCCACAATTGGTTAAAGGCCGCGGAGCGAGACGGATTTTGAGTTTTCGGCGACATATCCCCCAGCGAGCGATCCTGACGATTCTGGTGCTGGCGGCCCCGCTGCTGGCCGGCTGCTCGGGCGCGTCCGACCTGTTGTCGCGCGACGCGGAATGGTTCTCGCGGCCGGGACGCGTTTTTATCAAGAACGTGTCGATCGAGACGCCGCCGCTGACGCCGGAGCGCGCCGTCACGGCGGACGATCTGATC
>CAXUBE010000099.1:0-8846 GCA_964249215.1 uncultured Rhodopseudomonas sp.
AGAAGGAAGGCAAGAAGAAGATGCGGCAGTTCGGCAAGGTCGACATCCCGCAGGAGGCGTTCATCGCCGCGCTGAAGGTGGATAGCTGACGAGTTGCAACTGACATCGTCAGGAGACCGCAGCGACATGGCGTAAGCGCAGCGATGCTGCGGCTAAGAATTGCGATGATTTTCCGCCGCCTCAGACCTGGTACTTCATCGAAGTGGTAAGTTCCATCAGCTTGTATTAGGGACTGATGATCGGGAACAGGACACCCTGGCGCACGTTGTGACGATGGAGTGAGGCAAGGCACCTTCGACAGGCGCTGTCCGCGTTCCGTTTCTGAACAAGGGCTGCGCCATGAAGGATTTTCCGCACGCCGTGTTTGCGCCCGAGACCGTCGGATTGATGCGGCGGGCGCTCGATCAGGCGATCCAGACCCTCCCGGAACCGGTGAAAACGTCGCACGCGCAGGCATTGGCGGAAAGCATCTTACGCAGCGTCAGCGAGGGAGAGCGCGACGCCTGCACGCTCCGCAACCTCGCATTGCTGGAACTGCACATCACGCCGCGCGACTAACGCTTTCGGGTTCTACCCGTGATCGCGCATCGACGCCGATGCTTCGAGCCGGCTTCATAAACGACGGGCGCCGAGCGCGCCGGCCACCGCTCGCCCTTGCCGAACGCAGCGGCGTCGCCTACCTCTGCGCCGACGTTGCAGAGGACCACGCATGCTCGACGCCGCCATCAAGGCGCTGACCCAGATCCTGTCGCCGCCGATGCGTTCGATCCTGTGGCGCTCGATCGGCCTCGCGCTCGTTCTGATCACCGTGCTCGCCATTCTGCTGCAGCGGCTGTTGAGCTTCATCGCAAGCTCGGGAGAACTCTGGGCGGAAGCGACGCTCGGCCCCGGCTTCCACACACCGCTGAATATTCTGGCCTGGGTGATCTCGATCGCCGCAGGGCTCGGCGTCGTTTTCGGCGCCGTGTTTCTGATGCCGGCGGTGACGTCGCTGGTCGCCGGAATCTTCGTCGACGATGTCGCGGACCATGTCGAGCGCGAATACTATCCGGCCGAGGCTCCGGGCGCCGCGTTGCCGGTCGGCGTTGCGATCACCGAGACAATCAGGACCGCGCTGCTGACCGTGCTGGTCTATCTGCTTGCGCTGCCGTTCGTGCTTGTTGCCGGCGCCGGCGTGATCGCATTCTTCATCGCCACCGCGTGGCTGCTTGGCCGTGAATATTTTGAACTCGCGGCGATGCGGTTCCGTCCGGCCGCCGAGGCCAAGGCGATGCGCAGACGGAACGCCGCGATCGTGTTCGCCTCGGGTCTGGTGATCGCCGCGTTCGTCTCGATCCCGATCGTCAACCTGGCGACGCCGCTGTTCGGCATGGCGTTCATGGTTCACATGCACAAGCGCCTCTCGCGGACCGAATTGATCGCTCCCGCGCGCCCCGGGGAAGTCTCCGCGCGCTGACAAGACACGGCGCGATCCTTGCTTGGATGAACTTCGCAACTCGTGCCCGCGGAGTTCCATGAAAATCTCGATCCAGTCCGAGCTGGTCTACGGCTTTTCCGACGCCACGCAGGTGATCGCCAACATCGAGGCCTCGCATACCGACGATCAGTCGATCCTTTCGGAACGCCTGACCGTCGAGCCAGCGGCAGATCTGCTGCGCGACAAATCGCCCGCCGGCGACCGCCGGATTCGCGCCTGCCTCTCCGGCCAGGTGACGATCCGCTACCAGGCCGTGGTCGAGAACCGTTTGCGCCAGTTGCTGCCGACCGCGGGCCGGCAGCATGTCTGGTCGGAATTGCCGAACGACGTGCTGCCGTTTCTCTTGCCGAGCCGGTTCTGCCCGTCGGACAAATTCATGCGCTTCGTGCAGCGCGAATTCGGATCCAGCGGCGATGGCGTCGCGCGGGTGATGGCGATCCTGAACTGGATCAATCGCAACGTCGATTACGTCGCGGGCGTCAGCAACGCGCAGACCACGGCGGAGCGCACTTTCGTCGATCGCGCCGGCGTATGCCGCGACTTTACCCATCTCGGCATCACGCTGACGCGGGCGCTCGGGATTCCCGCCCGCGCGGTGTCTGCCTACGCGCTCGAACTCAACCCGCCGGATTTCCACGCGGTGTTCGAAGTGTATCTGGAGAAGGCGTGGTGGCTGATCGATCCGACTCGGCTCGCGCCGGTCGAAGGCATCGTGCGGATCGGCAGCGGGCGCGACGCTTCCGACATCGCGTTTCTGACGTCAGACAAGCAATGCCAGGTGCTGACCCAGGCGATCAGCGTCACTCGTGCCGCGAAGTAAGCGCACGGACAGAATGAGGCGCGCTCAATCCACCACGATCTTGACGCGGTCGCGCGCCTTCACCGCGTCATGCGGGCCAAGCCCGTTCATCACCCGGAAACGCTCGGCCGGCCGGTCCACCCCGGCCATCCGGTGCGACATCGATTCCACGGTGTCGCCGGGCTGCACCGTGACCACCTTGATACGCAGCGGGCGCGCCGCCTGAACCTCGTCGAGCGTCAGCCGGCGGAACGAGCCGACCGTCTCGCGCGCGTTGCGGTCGCTCTCGGTGGTCTTCTGCTTTGCCGCGAAGATGAAGCGGTAGACATCGCTGCCGAAGCGCAGCGCATACACCCTGAATTGCCACTGGTCGCCATGCGCGGTCACCGCCGCCGCGGGAAAGCCGTTGATGGTAAGTTCCTCCGTCGAGCTTTTGTCGACGCCCTCCATCCAGCCGGAATTCAGGTACTCGCCGAGCGTCTGCTCGCCGGTGACCCGCACCACGTCGAAGCGCATCGCCTGATTGCCGCCTTCGCGCACGCCGATCACCGCCTGCGCGGTATTGTCGAGCGCGAACGCCTCCGGCGCCTGGAAGGTGAATCCGAGCTTCGGATGCAGGAAGCGGCGGCCGCGCACGAAGCCTTCGCTAGGGTCTTCGCCGTAGACGATGTTGTCGATGGCGCTCAGATAGGTCTCGCGGTCGCGCTCGCCTTCCTGCGGCGAGGAATATTGCCGCGCATTGGCCTGCGCGTTCTGCACCCGCTCGGGCGTCGCCGGATGCGACGACAGGAAGTCCTGCGAGCGCGGATCGAGCGCGCTGCGGCCGGCCTTCAGCCCGGCATTGCGTTCCATCGCCGCGAGGAATCGCGCGGCCCCGTAGGGATCGAACTGCGCGCGGGCGGAGATGCCGACGCCGATGCCGTCGGCCTCGAATTCCTGCTGCCGCGAAAAGCTCGCCATCGTCAGCTTGGATTTCGCCAGCGCCAGCGCGGTGAGATCGGGATCGTTGCCCATATCCGTCACCACGCGGGTGACGATCGCCGCCTGCCGTGCCTGGTCCTCGCGGATCGAGGCGTGCTTGGCGAGCACATGCGCCATCTCGTGCGACAGCACCGAGGACAATTCGGAAGTGTCGTTGGCGAGCGCGATCAGTCCGCGGGTGACGTAGAGTTGCCCGGTCGGCAGCGCGAACGCATTGACCGCGCCGGAATTCAGGATGGTCACCTTGTAGGCGAGGTCGGGCCGCTCCGAGGCCGCGACCAGCCGGTCGACGGTCTTGGTGATCAGCGCCTCGAGCCGCGGATCGTCATAGCCGCCGCCATACGACGCGAGAATCCGTTCATGCTCGCGCTCGGCCGCCGGACTTTGCGGCGTCGGCTTGGCCTGCTTTGCAGGGCCGGAGGTCATCGAGGCGGTCTGAAAGCGGTTGACGTCGCCACAGCCGGCGAGCGCGAGGCCTGCGCACAGCAGGACCGGCGCCGCCAGAAGGCTGCGTGGTCGATGTCCGCGCTGACGCATGGGTCCCGTCAAACTCGATGCTCTCTGCCCGCCGCGGCTAACGCGCGCCGAGCATTTCGATTTGCCCCGGATGCCTTATGTCGATCCGCGGACCGCCGCGCTGCTCTACCCAGCCGCGAACCCGAATCACCTTGTTTCCAAACGACTTAAGGTCGACGCCCGCGACCGTGAAAGACGCTAACATGCGCCTTGAAATAGTCACAGCGAAGTCCTGTGTCCAGCGCCGGCCGAAATTGAGATAGACCGTCGCTCCCGCCTCGCGGACCGAGACGACCTTGCCCTCGATGAGGGTAAAGCGCCCAACCTGCGCCACCACATCGCCGGAATTTTCCGCGTTTTTTATGACGCCGGAATTTTCCCAAACGCCCGCGCGCGATTTTCTTGCCTGCGCTTCAGCGCCGAGCAATTCGGTTCTGCAGTCGGCCGGCGCGGCATCGGCGGCCACAAATGCCTCGCCGCGCGCGAGCAGTTCAGCTTGCACGGAGAAAGCCGACGCATCCAGCACCACGAAAGCCGGCTGGCGGCCGTAGCGGTCCGGCGCGTCGTCGTCGCTCCGCAGCGTGACCCGACGCCCGATCAGGATCTGCGACAGCGCCCCGACCGCCGAAGCTGTTCGGCCAACGATCGGCTCGATGCCGCTGAGCTTGATGTCGCGGCCATCCTGCAGCCGGACGCTGCGGGCATCGATCACCTCGACGACCACGGCTTCGCCCTGCGGCGGCAGATCGCAGCCGGCAGCCGATGCCGGTGACGCCGGCGTCGCCAGCAGCAAGCCGACGGCGAGCGCCGATGCGCGCGCGGTCATATTCGTCAACGCCGTCATGGCGCATGCGTCCCTGGGGCAACTACCTTCCGGTGAAATTCGCGGCGCGGCGCTGTTCGGTGGCCTTGACGCCTTCCCTGAAATCCTCGGTCGCGCGGAGCCGCGTCTGCTCGGCGAGTTCGTGCCTAGTCGCAGCCATCACACGGTCGGCCAAGCCTTCGCGCATCGTCGCGCGGGTTGAGAGCAGTCCCAGCGGCGAGCATTCGGCGATCTCGGCGGCGAGTTTCATCGCCTCGGCGCGGACCTGGTCCTGCGGCACCAGCACGTTGGCGAGGCCGATCCGCAGCGCGTCCTCGCCGGTCAACGCCGGCTGGTATAAAACATCAGTTCGGCGTTGTTCTTGCCGACCAGTTCCGGCAGCGTCACCGTCAGGCCGAAGCCCGGATGAAAGCCGAGCTTGGTGAAGTTCGCGGCAAATCGCGCCTCCGGACAGGTGACGCGAAAGTCGGCCGCGACAGCGAGGCCGAGCCCGCCGCCGATCGCGGCGCCGTGCACCGCGGCCACGATCGGCTTCCTGGCGCGAAAAATCCGGACCGCTTCCAGATAGAGATGGCCGATCCGGCCGAGGCTGTCCGCCGGATCGGAGGTTTCGCGCGCGTCGGTCTCCTTTCGGGTCGGATCGTTGAAATTGGCGCCGGCGCAGAACGCCTTGCCCTGCGCCGCCAGCACCACCGCGCGCGCGTCGGGATCGTTGTCGATTTCGCTCAGCGCATCGGCGATCTGCCGGATCAGCAGGATGTCGAAGAAGTTCAGCGGCGGCCGCCGGATTTCGATGGTGGTGACGTGGCCATTCTTCTCGACGCCGATATCCGTGTAGTCAGTCATATTGTCCTCGATTGAATCAATGCGTCGCGGGCAAGCGGCTCACCGCAGTCCCAGCCCGCGCGCGATGACGCCGCGCAGCACCTCGGTGGTGCCGCCCTGGATGGTCAGCTTCGGCGCGGTCTTGAGGGCGAAGGCGAACTGCTCCGTGAGTTGCGCGATCGGGTTGACCTTGATGCCCGGCGATTTCATGTCGACGAGGAATTGCGTCAGTCCGTGGCGGCGGTTTTCTTTGGTCGAGGGCGATGTGCGGAAGATCGCGATCATGTAGTCGGCGATATGCGCCGAGGTCGTCCAGATCTTGCTGCCGTTGATCAGAAAGCCGCCGTCGGTCTTGGCCGCCCTGGTTCTGGCGGCAAACAGATCGGAGCCGGAATTCGGCTCGCTCATGCCGATCGGGAAGCAGACCTCGCCGCGGCAGATCCGCGGCAAGATATCCATCGTGATATGCTCGGGCGCGTATTTCAGCAGCACCGGGCCGCTCTGGCGATCGGCGACGAAAAACCACCGGGTCGGCGCGTTGGCGACGCGCATCTCCTCGGTCACCACGTAGCGTTCGAGGAAGCTGCGCTCGTGGCCGCCGTATTTTTTTCGGCCAGGTCATGCCGAGCCAGCCGCGCTCGCCGACGCGGCGAGAAAATTCCGGCGCGTCGGAATCCTCGCGCTGCGGCTTATGCGGATCGAAGGTGCCGGCCGCGATCTCTTCGGCGAGAAAGGCGCGCACGTCCTGCCGCAGCGCTTCGCATTCGCGCGGCGGGCGGATCGGATCGAAACGAAGCGCTGCGGTCATGATCGGTACCCGTCGGACATCAGCGCGACGCCACCAGCGGCCATAATTCGTCGGCGCCGCGCGCCGCGATCTTTCTGCCGAGTTCAACCGCCCAATAGCTCTCGGAGCCGAAATCGTCGCGCCACGACAGCGCCCGCAACGTGTATCGATGCAGGACGTGTTCGCGCGTGAAGCCGATCGCGCCACCCAGGCCAGCGGCAATCCGGCGTCGCTCAGCGCCCGCCATAGCGGCGCCTTCCAGCTTCCGTCCTTGCGCGCATTGACGGTCCGTGGATCGGCAAGATCCGCGAAAATCCGTTCCGCGGTCTCGGCGACGATATTGTCGGTATCCACGGCGTTCCTCGTTGGCGCGGCCTGGCCGGCGGGGACCGTGCCGGCATCGGCGTGCTGCCGTTGTTATTGCCGGCATGATGCGGAAAAGCGTCCGCCATGACAAGCACCGTCCTTGCGTGACGACGGCGGATATGGTGGATCGCGTTCACGGCAATGCCGGCGTGACAAACAACGCGAGGAAGCGACGATGGCGAAGGACGGATTGTGCGTGATCGTGACCGGGTCGGCCTCGGGACTTGGCGCCGCGTCGGCCGCCATCCTCGCCAAAGGCGGCGCGCGTATCATCGTGAATTATGCATCGAGCAAGAAGGAAGCCGAAGCGACCGCCGATACCTGCCGCAGCCTCGGCGGCGAAATCGTCTTGGTTCAAGGCGACGTGTCGCGCGACGAGGATTGCAAGCGCATCGTTGCGGCGGCGGCGCCATGGGGCAAGCTCGACGGCCTCGTCAACAATGCCGGCACGACCAAGCACGTACCGCTTGACGATCTCGACGGTCTGTCGGCGGAGGATTTTCAGCGGCTCTACGCCGTCAACGCCGTCGGGCCGTTCCAGATGGTGCGCGCGGCGCGCGCGTTGCTCGAAGCCGGCGCCAAAGCATCGGGCCGCGCCTCGGCCGTGGTCAACGTCTCCTCGGTCGCAGGCCTCAGCGGCTTCGGATCGTCGGTGGCCTACGCGGCGAGCAAGGGCGCGCTGAATTCGATGACACTGTCGCTGGCGCGCGCGCTGGCGCCGCTGATCCGCATCAACGCGATCTGCCCGGGATATATCGACACGTCGTGGTTCGAAAAAGGCCGTGGCGCCGCCGCCGCGCAGCAAGTGCGCGACACCATCAAAGCCAAAGTGCCGTTGAAGGTCGCCTCGACGCCGGAAGACGTCGCGGAGCTCGTTTGCTTCCTTGCCACCCCGCTATCCAGCAATATGACGGGCGAACTGGTCCGGCTCGACGCCGGACTGCATCTCGTCGGCTGAGCGCGATCGCCTTCAGCGGTTGCCGGGATCGGAGATCACGCGCCGCGCGACCAGCCTGTTCCAGATGAACAGCACCACCAGCGCGCCGATCGTGGCGGTGATGAAGCCGGCGCCCTGGTTCGGACCGTAGTGGCCGACGGCCTGGCCGATGAAGGTCGCGAGGAACGCACCGAGAATGCCGAGCACCGTGGTCAGAATGAACCCGGACGGATTGTTCGGTCCCGGTGAAATCAGCCGCGCGATGATACCCGCGACGAATCCAACGATGACGATCCATAGAATCCCGCTCATGGCTGAGGCCCTTTTCCGATGCCGTTTGCTGCAGTCAAATCAGGCGGACGCTTCGCTTTCGGTCGGCAGGCGTCCATGCGGCGTCAATTGATTGATTACCTCGGGGAGATGCTGGCTCAGCCCCGCGAGCAGTTCGTCGCGCGACAGCCCGGTCTGCGAAGTC
The DNA here is from genome assembly GCA_964249215.1 of uncultured Rhodopseudomonas sp. GTDB lineage: Bacteria > Pseudomonadota > Alphaproteobacteria > Rhizobiales > Xanthobacteraceae > CAXUBE01. The sequence continues at coordinate 7,987 of CAXUBE010000099.1, forward strand.
AACGAATCGATCTGGTCGGCGCCGAGCGCGGCGCCGAGATCGTGCGGCGAGATCGGCCTGTTGGGACCGGACCCGACCCACGAATTGGCAGTGTCGCCATGACCTTTCTGCTGGAACTGATTGAGCAGGTCGCCAAGCCCGCCGCTGATCACGCTGCCGGCCGCGCCGCCCGCCAACAGGCCGCCGAGCCCACCTTTCATCAAGCCGCCGAGGCTGCCGGCCAGGCCACCGAGCCCACCGGGAAGTCCGTCATTGACGGTATTGCCCTGAGGCGGCGGCGGAATTTGCCGATCGCCGGACGAAGTAGCGCTTCCGGCGGTGATATGCTTGACCGCCTTGTAGGCAAGCAACGCTAGGATCGCCATCGTGATCTTCGACATCCCGCCGCTTTTGTCGTCGGGATCGGCCGGACTGCGCGGGCCGTTCTGCATACCATTGAGGATGTCGAGCAAACCCATCATCGTCTCCCGTCAGCGTGCTTCGGCCGAACACATCGTCCGAGGATCACGTCGCAGCCGTGGCCCGGTCCGACGGCGAAAACATAGGAGCCTCATTTGCGCTTTACAAGGCATCCCAAATGGCGGCGAAGGCGGATCGGTGCGGCGCATGCGCCATCCTGGTGAATGACGCATGAATGACAAAGGCGATATCTGCGTCGCGGGCGCGGGCAGCATCGGCTGCTTCGTCGGGGGCATGCTGGCGGCCGCCGGCCTCCGCGTGTCGCTGCTGGCGCGGCCGCGGGTGATCGCCGACATCCGCGGCCACGGCCTGCATCTCAGCGGCGTCGGCGGCCTCGACCGCATCGTGGCGGCGGACGCGCTGACGCTGTAGTAAAACACCGCGATCCTGCGTGGCGGGTC
>CAXUBE010000100.1:0-8802 GCA_964249215.1 uncultured Rhodopseudomonas sp.
TCTCTGCTCCGTTGCGCTTGCCGAACACGACGATGCTCCCGCGGGACTACTTCGCCCGCAATCTGTCAAACAGCGGCGACAGCAACGAGCCCTTGGGTTTCTTGGTCTCGCCGCGGCCGGTCAGCCGCTGCGCGATCTGCAGGAACAGTTCCGTGGTGCGGTGGCTCGCCGCGATTTCCGCGATCATCTGGCCGTTGTTGGCCGCCGAGCCGAACATCTGGGGATCGAACGGGATGCTGACGACGGGCTTGCTTTCGATCGCCTTGGCGAACTCGCTGGCATTGATTTCCGGGCGTTTCGGCACCCCGACGGTGTTGAGGCAATACAGCGGCGGCCGGTCGTTCGGCCGCGACGCCTTCAACAGATCGTACAGGTTCTTGGTGTTGCGCAGATTGGCGAGATCGGGCGCCGCCACGATCAGGATATCGTCGGCTGCGATCAGCGCGCGCTTGGTCCAGCCCGACCATTGGTGCGGCAAATCGAGCACGATGCACGGCATCGTCGTGCGCAGCGTATCGAAGATCGAGTCGAACGCTTCGGTGCCGAAATCGTACACCCGGTCGAGCGTCGCGGGCGCCGCGAGCAGGCTGAGATGGTCGGTGCATTTCGACAGCAGGCGGTCGATGAAGGCGGTATCGACGCGGTCGGGCGAGAACACCGCGTCGGCGATGCCCTGCGGCGGGTCCTGATTGTAGTCGAGCCCGGCGGTGCCGAACGCCAGATCGAGATCGGCGACGACCGAATCCAGCGCGAGGTCGCGCGCGATCGCCCAGGCGACATTGTGCGCGATGGTGGAAGCGCCGACGCCGCCCTTGGCGCCGACGATGGCGATGATGCGGCCGACGGCTTTCGCCTCGGGCGCGGAAAACAGCCCGCAGATCGATCGCACGACGTCGATCGGATGGACCGGCGCGATCGAATAGTCGCTGACGCCGCGGCGCACCAGCTCGCGGTAGAGCGTAACGTCGTTCATGCGGCCGATCACGATGACGCGGGTGCCGGGATCGCAAACCGTGGCGAGCTGATCCAGCCCGGCAAGGATGTCGCCGCGCGGGTCCATTTCCAGCACGATGACGTTTGGCGTCGGCGCCGAGCGATAGGCTTCGATCGCGGCCGTCATGCCGCCCATCTGGATTTTGAGATGCGCTTTCGCAAGACGGCGGTCCTCGCCGGCGCTTTGCACGGCCGCCGCGGTTTCGACGGTCTCGCAAAATGCCTGCACGGAGACGCGCGGCGCCGGAGCGATATGCTCGTCGGCGACGGATTGCGCCGTGCTCGCCGGCTCTTCCGATGGGTTCTGGCGGGCGTAACTGATCATTTTCCAACTTCGCTGATTTTGGTCTTGTCGGTTTCCGGCACGGCGGTGCGGTAAGTCTCGAACGCGGTGGACCGGCGCGCGGTATAGGCCGGGGTTTCGGCGCGCGGCTGCACCAGGTCGGACGGATTATCCACCATGGCCGCGAGATTGCGCTGGTTCGCGCAGCCGAGATTCCAGTACGGCTTGTTGTCGAGATACGACTTGTTCTTGATCGAGGGGCCGAGATCGTCCGGCCAGGTGCCGCACGGCCCAGCGGTTGCGGCGATCCTCGGATAGATCAGGCGGATCGCCGCGAACTGACGCTCGTCGGCCGGCTGAAACTTGCGCACCACGACGCCGTGCGGCGGCACGCCGGCGGCAGCCAGCAACGCCTGGATGTCGCGCAGCGAATCCGCAGCCGCCCGCGCGTTGTTGGTGTGCGCCGGCACCTCGGCGATGATCGCGCCGGTGCCTTCGCGCAGCCAGGTCTGGCCGAGCGCGGTCACGTCGGCGCGCTGCGCGGCGCTGAGACCGCCGCGCGCATTGCCCACGAAGACCACCATGGTCTTGCTGCCTTCCTCGATGGCGATCGGATGGCGCAGCCGGTAATCGTTCGGAATGCCCGCGGTCGGCACTTCGTCGCTAGTGTGGGTGCACGCACCGAGCATCAGCGAGACGGCGGCCAGCGCGACGCCGAACCGGAGTCCATGCAAGACAGGGGCGGGTTTGATCGATGTCATCGTACTGTCCTCGTCCCGCCTCAGTCCGTGATGAAACCGTAGGTGCCGCGGTAATTCTTCGCCGGCGCGGTGCGGCCGGGGACGCCGTAGATGCGGTTGATGTTGCCGAGCAGTTCGGCCTGCGGGTCCGACGCGTCGGCAAAGCCGTCATCCGGACGCGACAGGTCCTTCTGCGCGACGGCGCGGACGATGTAGGGCGTGACCAGCACCATCAGTTCGCTCTGGCGGTTGATGTAGTCGCGGCTGCGGAACAGGGTGCCGAGCACCGGCAGTTGCGACATGCCGGGCAGGCCGTTGATCGCCTGTTTGGTCTGCTCCTGGATCAGGCCGGCCATCGCCATCGCGCCGCCGGACGGAATCTCGAGCGTGCTTTCGACCCGGCGGGTCTTGATCGACGGCACCGCGAGGCCGCTGATGGTGATCGAGTTGTCGCTCGACACTTCCGAGACCTCGGTCATCACCTTCAGGCTGATACGGCCTTCGGTCATCACCACCGGCGTGAAGTTCAACAGGATGCCGAACTTCTTGAAGGCGACCGACGGGGTGCAGACGCCGTTGGTGCAGGTGACGCCGCTCGGCACCGGAAACTCGCCGCCGGCCAGGAAGGTGGCGGATTCGCCGGAGATCGCGGTCAGGTTCGGCTCGGCCAGCGTGCGCACGACGCCGGCACTTTCCATCGCCCGCAGCGTCGCGGTGACCGACGGGGCGGAGCCGAAGCTGGTCTTGACCGAATTGCCGGAGACCAGCGGGCTGCCCGAGGCCGTGAACGGATTGGTGTTGTTGAAATTCACCACGGCGGTGCCGTAGTTCATGCTGGCGCTGAGATCGACGCCGAGCTGCTTGACGATGTCGCGCTGCACTTCGGCAACGGTGATCTTCAGCATCACCTGGTCGCGGCCGCGGACCACGATGCTGTTGACCACCTTGTCGGAATCGCCGGTCAGCCGCGCGGCGAGGTCCTGCGCCTGCTGGGCTTCCAGCGGGCTCGACACCGAGCCGGTCAGCATCACGCCTTCGCCGAGACCTTCGATCTGGACCTCGGCATTCGGCATCGCCTGTTTCAGCGCGGCGCGCACGCCGTTGAGGTCGCGCGTCACGGCGATGTCGTAGGCCGCGATCTGTTGCCCCGCGGAATCGAAGAACACGATGTTGGTCTGGCCGACCGCCGCGCCTATGATGTAGGCGCGCTGCGCCGAACGCACCACGGCGTTGGCGATCTTCGGATCGGCGACGAGCACGTCCTTGATGTCGCGCGGCAGGTCGACGACGATGGATTTGCCGATCCCGAGCGGCAGGAAGCGCGCATTCAGCGAGCCCGCGCTTGCGCTGCTCGCGGCGATGCCGCTTGCCGGCGAGGTGGCGCGATAATCGCTTCCAAGCACGGGACCGATCGACGCCGTCAGCGTGAGCGTCGCCGCGACCGACAGCGCCGTCGCCGCGCCCGTCAGCCTTTGCATGAATCGGTAATTGTTACGCGGCTGCATCTGACGTCCTCTGATCACTTCTGCGTCGTCGATGTGGTCGACACGCCGTAGCGCACGACATTGATGCTATCGCGCTTGGAGCTGCGCTCGTCGCTCCTGACCTCGGCGGCGTTGGCATCGGCAAGGCTGCGCAGCGCCAGCGACAGCGTCCCGCTCTGGCGCGCGCGCGCCAGGAATTCCGATTGTTCGGGCCGCAGTTCGAGCGTCGCGGTCTTGCCGACCACGACTTTCTGGCCGTTCTTCTCCTCGATGGTCTGGTCGATCGCCAGCACGCGGACATTGCCGAGAATGATTTCCGAATTGACCAGATCGGCCGCGCCGGCGCGGTCCGGATTCTTCTCGCGCTTGGACAGGATCACGTCGACGCGGTCGTTCGGCAGGATGAAGCCGCCGGCGCCGGTTTCCGGCGAAATCTCGGTCGAGATCGCGCGCATGCCGCTCGGCAGGATCGCGGCCATGAAGCCAGAACCATTGGCCTTCACCAGCTTCTGCTCGCGGATCGGCTCGCCCTGGATGAAGGGTTGTCGCGCGATCGATCCGTTCAGTTCGGTGGTCGCGGCGGGGTGTTCGTTGCGCTTGATGAAACTCGAGCTCGCGGTCGCGGCGGGCCACGACTGCCACTGCACGTCGTCGGGACCGACCGACTGACCGAGCGGAATGTCGGCCTTGGCCACCAGCACGTCGACGGTCGGGAGCTGGACCACGGGTGCGCTCGGAGCAGGCTCCGGGCCCGAGCCGCTCGCCAGATACGCGGCAATGCCGCCGGCACCGACAGCGATGGTCAGGACGACGATGCGTGCGGTATTCATACGCTTCACTTCCCACATTACGCGGCGACACACCCGTCGCTGTCATGGGAGTTGACCAGCTATTCGTCAAAGCATGGTTAATGAGGCGTATCTAATTCGAGTTAATGGAAAGTTCCGCGCTTCAGGGCAGCGTGAAGCGCGCAAGATCGACCGCGCGAATCCATTCGGTCTGCGGATAGATCATCAGCGCGCCGATCGCCAGCGCGATGCCGTAAGGAATGCCGCTTTCCTTGCTATGCAGACGCAGCAGCCAGGTCTGGCCGGAGAATACGTAAGGCAGCGGCCATTGCCGGAATTGAAGCAGCAGCAATGTCAGCCCGCCGCCGAACAGCGACGCGTAGATCAGATATTCCAGGAGATGGCCGAAGCCGAACCACAGGCCCGCGGCCGCCGCGACCTTGGCGTCGCCGCCGCCGACCCAGCCCGCTGCGAAACATCCGAATGCGACCAGCAGCACCGCGAGCCCGGCGCCGGCATGCGAGATGAATTGCTGGAAGCTCATGCCGCTCCAGGCCGCCAGCAGCACGAAGCCCGCGATCAAGAGCAGCGAAACCCGGTTCGAGATCGTCATGGTGAAAAGGTCGCTGGCCGCGGCGAATGCCATGAGCGCGGGAAACAGCGAGAGGCGCAGGATATCAGCGACCATGAGATACGACCACAACCGTCGAGCGCCAATCGGCCGACCCGCGGAATCTAGCGCTGAGAGGTGAACAATCGGAAAATGCCGCGTCACCATAAACTGGCGATCCGGAACAGGATCGCGACGATCGCCAGCACGAGGCTTGCGCCGACGATGACGGCCGCGTCGGCCGGTACGATCGCAAATCGTGCCATTCTGGTTCTCGTCGCGCGCCGCGTTTCTCGCGGTTTGCGGAAGCTGCGCTTTCGTGTTCGAGTTTGCGCAAACAATAAAGGCCTCGGTTGTGCCGAGGCCTTCGCTGTCGCCCGGAGCAGCCGCTTACTTCAGCGAGCTATTGACCGTGGTGAACTTGGTGTTCAGGTTGGTGCCGAGGCCGTTGACCGCAGCGATGATCGCGAGCGAGATGCCGGCGGCAATCAGGCCGTATTCGATCGCGGTGGCGCCGGACTCGTCCTTGAGGAAACGCGCAACGATTTTCTTCATCGGATATTGCTCCATGTACACGTGGCTGTGGAACCAAACTCTGGTCGCTCCGGCGTTCTCAGCACCGTGACCATAGAGGTAACCCTATGCAGCGGACATTGCAGTGCAGTTAATTCGATTGCGCAAACACGCCGATATCTCCCACTTCTCGGGTACGGTAAATGTCCGATTAAATCTCTTCAAAGGCGAAGTATCAGTTTTCGAACGCCGGTCTTGTTCGCCGCCGCCGCCGCCGCCGCCATCGCGTTTGCGGTTCGTTCATCAATTAACGTCACCTTCGCCATGTCGGGCGCCGGCACCGCTGCGTATCGCTTTTGCCGGCTCGTCAATGCCCCCGGAGTATAGGATGTCGATGCTGTCGATGCGCCGCCGTTGCGCGATGCTGCTGTTTCCATTGCTGGCGATCGGTTTCGTTGGTTATCCCGCGATGGGTCTCGCCGGCACCGATGACGCCATCGCCGTCAATGTCGATCAGGCCAAGCTGGTGAAGATGCCGGAGCGCATCTCGACCATCGTCGTCGGCAATCCGCTGATCGCCGACGTCACCATGCAGCCCGGCGGCATGGTCGTGGTCACCGGCAAGGGCTACGGCGCGACGAATATGGTGGCGATGGACCGCAGCGGCGCCATTCTCGCCGACCGCGTGATCCAGGTCGAAGGCCCGTCCGACAAGGTCATCACCGTGTATCGCGGCGTCGACCGCGAGTCCTATAGCTGCATGCCGGTCTGCCAGCGACGCATCACGCTCGGCGATTCCGACGGATTCTTCAAGGCCACGATGGATCAGGCCGGATCGCTGAACAACCAGGCCACCGGGGCTTCAGCGGCCGCCAAGGGCAATTGAGCCGGCTTCGACCGATGAGTGACCACGCAGTCCGGTCTTCCCGACCATGCGGCGCGTCTTTTCTGGCATTCCGGCGAACATGGTTAGCAAGTGCCTAACGAGCCGGGCCATCGTGTAGTTATCGTGCGAAACACTTCCACAATGAGTTTCGATTACGTTGCTAGCCCGACAGGTCCGCCGTGCCGAGGAATTGAGATGCCGCTGCCCTTCGTCCGGCGCTTCGCCGCAACATCGCGCCGCTTCGCGCGCAATTGCCGCGGCTCGGCGGCGGTCGAGTTCGCGTTCATCGCGCCGATGTTCTTCGCGCTGCTGTTTGCGATCATCGAGACCGCTTTGATGTTCTTCGCAAGCCAGGTGCTCGAGACCGCGGTGCAGGATTCGGCGCGCATGATCCTCACCGGCCAGGCGCAGAACGCGTCCTATTCGCAGGCGCAGTTCAAGAACGATCTTTGCGGACGCATTGTCGCGCTGTTCGATTGCGCCAACGGCATCTATGTCGACGTGGAGAGCTATCCGTCGTTCAGCAACGTGGTGATCGCCGACCCGGTCGACGCCAACAAGAATTTCGTCAACAACATGCAGTACTCGCCGGGCAACGCCGGCGACATCGTCGTCGTGCGCGCGTTCTACCAATGGCAGCTCTTCGTCACGGGGCTGGGCTATAACATCTCGAATCTTGCGGGCAACAAGCGGTTGCTGTCGGCGACCGCGGCGTTCCGCAACGAGCCGTATTAGGATCGACCGATGAAACGTCTAGCGCGCGGCCTCGATCGCTGGCTGCTGCTCAATGCGCGGTTCTTCAACGACTGCCGCGGCATGGCGGCGCTCGAATTCGTGTTCATCGTGCCGCTGATGCTGGTGATGTTTTTCGGCACCGTCGAAATGGCCGCGGGCGTCGCGGTCGACCGCAAGGTGACGCTGGTGGCGCGCACGCTGTCGGACCTCACGTCGCAATCTACCTCGGTGGCCGACAGCGACCTCAAGAACTTCTTTGCCGCGAGCTACGGCATTCTCACGCCGTATTCCGCGACGCCCGCGACCGCGACGATTTCGGAAGTCTATGTCAACGCATCGGGCGTCGCGAAGATTCAGTGGAGCAAGGCGGCGACGGTCAGCCAGAGCGGCAGCACGGTGACGACGACATTGACGAGTTCCGCCCGCAGCCAGGGCGACACCGTGACGATCCCGACCGCGCTCGCGGTGGCCCAGACCTATCTGATCTGGAGCGAGGTCAGCTATCTCTACACGCCGGGCGTCGGTTATGTGATGTCGAAGAGCGGCGTTACGCTGACCGACAAGGCTTTCACACGCCCGCGTCAGTCGGTCTGCGTGATGTATGGCACCACGGTCTGCACGACCTACTGATCGCCGCGTCGTCGCCGAAAAAACCGGAAGCCTGCGAACGAAAAGCCTGAGAACGAAAAAAACCCGCAAACGAAAAAGGCCGCGCATGAGCGCGGCCTCTATTATTTCTCCGGCTGCGCCGGTTGTTATTTCGCCGGCGATCGTGGCCGGTTGGTATGTCACCGACGTATCGCGCAGCGCCAGCCGCGCGACGCTCGGTCAGCCGGCCGAGCGCAGATTGTCCGCCGACGACTTGCCAGAGCGGCGATCGGCGACGATTTCGTAGCTGATCTTCTGGCCTTCACGCAACGTACCAAGGCCGGCACGCTCGACGGCGCTGATGTGAACGAACACGTCGTTGCCGCCATCGTCCGGCTGAATGAAGCCGAAGCCCTTGGTCGCGTTAAACCACTTCACGGTTCCCATGCTCACGGGGGTAGTCCCTTCTCAAGAAAGATATAGTCGAAGCCCACTCGCATGGGCTGGTGAGATCGAATTTTTGGAAGGGTCGTCAGCGTCTAAACCGGCTGTACCGGTGGATAGCTAATGTCGTCCGGCCGAAAATCGATGTACGGATACTATGCGAAGCCAGCCTCCAAAACAATCCTGAGGCGCGCGATTTTTTGATCGCGGGAGTTGAAGGTAGCAGCGGCCGCATCGGCGCGTGCCGAGGCGACCGACTTGCTTTATCGGCTACCGCCGCCGGAACTGGCCTCGCGGCGGTGCACCACGCGGCGCGCTCGGGCCCGTCCGCTCGTCCTTGTGGCGGAAGATCAGCCGGCCTTTTTCGAGATCGTAAGGCGACATTTCGATCGTGACACGATCGCCGGCCAGGGTTTTGATACGGTTCTTCTTCATCTTGCCGGCGGTATAGGCGACTATCTCGTGCCCGGCGTCGAGCTGCACGCGGTAGCGCGCGTCGGGCAGAATTTCGGTCACCAGCCCTTCGAACTGGATCAGCTCTTCTTTAGCCATCGTGGTCTCCAGATCGGGCAATGATTAGCGTTGCGGACGTTGATTGCGTTTCGGCTGCGCCGGACGGCTTTCGCGGTGCAGGAAAGCGACGCCCTGCATGCCCTCGGCCTTCGCCGCCTGCGCGGGCCGGGCGGCCTGTTCGTGGCGGTTTGGCTCATGACGCGTCGGAGCGCCTGCGCCCGGATG
>CAXUBE010000101.1:0-8382 GCA_964249215.1 uncultured Rhodopseudomonas sp.
GGACTGCGCCGCGCAGGTGATCGATCGGGACCAACTCCAACGCGGCGGCGCGATGGCGCTGCGCAGGTCAGGCGCGGGATTTGCCATTACGGCGAGCCGCCCCGCCGGCGTCGATCGGCCATGGTCGCCTGCGGCGCAACAACCGCCGGCGCGAGGCGAGTCAGGAGGGCGCGAGGTATTCGGGCGCGACCCGGCTGCGCGACGGGGTGTGGCGGAAACGCCTCCAACCAGCGCGCCGCGCGCGCGACCTATCGATGCGACCACTGTGGACCCCGAACCGGACGACTAGCTGCAACCGCGGCCGCTCAGTATTTGCGATACAGGCCGATCAGCTTGCCCTGGATGCGGACGCGGTTCGGCGGCAGAATCCGGACTTCATAGGACGTGTTGGCGGGCTCCAGCGCGATCGAGGCGCCGCGCCGGCGAAACCGCTTCAAGGTGGCTTCCTCCTCGTCGATCAGCGCCACCACGATGTCGCCGGTGTCGGCGGTGTCATTACGCTGGATCAGCGCCATGTCGCCGTCGAGAATCCCGGCGTCCACCATCGAATCGCCGCGCACTTCGAGCGCGTAATGTTCGCCCGAGCCCAGCATGTCGGGCGGCACGCTGATGGTATGGCTGCGGGTCTGCAGCGCCTCGATCGGGGTGCCGGCGGCGATCCGGCCCATCACCGGCACCGCGACCGGGCGGCCCGATTCGTCTTCCATGCCGTTGCTGCTGGCCGGGCGGACCTTGCCAAGATTGCCTTCGATCACGCTCGGGGTGAAGCCGCGGCGGCTGCTGCCGCCATTGGTCCCGAGGTCCGGCAGCTTGATCACCTCGATGGCGCGGGCGCGGTTGGGCAGGCGGCGGATGAAACCGCGCTCTTCCAGCGCGGTGATCAGCCGGTGGATGCCGGATTTGGAGCGCAGATCGAGCGCGTCCTTCATCTCGTCGAACGAGGGCGGCACGCCGGCTTCCTTGAGCCGTTCGTTGATGAATCGCAGCAGCTCGTATTGTTTGCGCGTCAGCATCTCGGACATTCCCCAGCTATCGGCAGACGTCGCTAGCTTACGCGACGGTCAGAAACAAATCATGAACGAACACTATCTGTTCCATACTTGTTCCGCAACCGATTAATTTTGAGTCAATGACGCGGCGAAATTATCAGCGAGGCAGACGGAGAATCTCGCAGGCATCGCCGGCGGAGGCCGCGCGCGCGAATGGCGGACGGATCACCAGCGCACTTGCGACGGATAGATTTCCAAGCAGCGAACTGTCCTGTTCCCGCACGGTGGTGGCGATCGGCTGCCGATCGGGGCCACCCGTCAGCCGCGCGCGCAGATAATCCTGGCGCAGATCGTTGGCCGGCACGTCCGCGCCGAGCAGCGCCGGTTCGGGCACATGGTGAATATCGCTGCGTCCCGACAGCGCGCGGATCAGCGGCACCATGAACAGGAACGCGCAGACATAGGACGATACCGGATTGCCGGGCAGGCCGATCACGCGCATCGCGCCGGCGCGGCCATGCATCATCGGCTTGCCGGGGCGCATCGCGATCCGCCAGAACGTGATGTCGACGCCCTCGGCCTCCAGCGACTGCTTGACCAGGTCATGATCGCCGGCAGAGGCGCCGCCGGTGGTGATCAGCATATCGACCCCCGCATCCTTGGCGCGGCGGATCGCGTCGGTGGTGGCCGCCACCGTGTCGCGCGCAATGCCGAGATCGATCACCTCGGCGCCTTCGTCGCGGGCGAGCGCACGGAGCGCGTAGCCGTTGGAATAGACGATCTGGCTAGGACCGGGCGTGGTGCCGGGCATCACCAGTTCGTCGCCGGTCGCGAGCATCGCAAGCCGCGGGCGGCGATGCACCGGCAGCGCCGGATGATTCATCCCGGCGGCGAGCGACAGGTCGCGGTCGCTCAGCCTCGTGCCGCGGCGCAGCAGCACGTCGCCGCGGCAAAAGTCGATGCCGGCCGGACGAATGTGCCGCCCCGCGCGCGCTTCTTCGGTCACGGTGATGACGTCGCCGTCGCGCGTGGCGTCTTCCTGGATCACGACGGCGTCGGCACCGTCCGGCAGCACGCCGCCGGTGAAGATCCGCAGCGCCTCTCCGGCGCGGAGAGCCGTCGCGGCGGGCCGTCCGGCCGCGATCTCGCCGATCACCCGCAATTGCGCGGGCACGGTTCCGGCATCGATCGCGCGCACCGCATAGCCATCCATCGCCGACATCGCTTCGGGCGGCTGGGTGCGCAACGCGGCAAGATCGCGCGCGAGCACGCGGCGATGCGCGTCCTCAAGCCGGACAATCTCTTCGGGCAGCGCCGTCGCACCGTCGAGCACGGCGGCCAATGCATCGGCAACCGGCATCAGCGCCATCGGCGGCCTCTCCAAAGCGCTACAGCCCGAGCGCGCAATATCATGGGACATGATCTACGAATTTTGCCATCCTGCGGCAACGACGCATGCCGCGCAATTCTGTTGCCAAGGCAACCAGTCTGTGCCAGCGTGCAGTGAAAGCGCCGCGCCACCCCGCGTGAGGCGCCATCAGGGGGAAGCATTTGGCCGATCGCAGCAAAGCCGTGTCGCCGAACCGCAACTCACTCGGGTGGCCGCCCGGTGACGACCTGCATGTTGGCGTGGACGCGGCGCAGCAGGTCGATCAGCGTTTCCTGTTCGGCTTTACTCAGACACGACAGCAGCCGCTGTTCGCGCGACAGCGCCTCCACGATCACCGCGTCGTGGGTGAGATGGCCCTGCGCCGTCAGCGAGATCGAATGGCTGCGCGCGTCGCGCGGATCGTCGCGGATCGCGACCAGCCCGCGTTTTTGCAAAAAGGCCAGCGTCCGGCTGACCGGACCCTTGTCGAAACCGATGACGTGGCAGATGCGCGACGCCGGAATGTTCGGTTCGATCGCCAGCAGTGCCATGATGCGCCATTCGGTGACGTTGACGCCGAACCGCTTCTGGTAGAGCGCGGTCGCGCTGCGCGACAATTTGTTGGCGATGAAGGTGATGAAGGCGGGAACGTAACGTTCGAGGTCGAGCGTCAGCCCGCCTGCGGACGACGATTTCGCAGGTGTCTCGCGCACGCTGGTCGATGGCTTGCCTGTCATGTCACGCATCACTCCGTCGGGGACGCGCGTGAGTTAGCGACGCCGAACGTCGTCTGGCAACAACAAACGCGGGGGAGGAAGTCATGGCAATGACAGGACCGACGCCCAGCGCCGCGGCGCCCGCGCATGTTGCGGACGTTCCTGTGCCGAGCGTCGATATCGATCCCTTTTCAATCGACTATTTCGACGATCTCTATCCGGCGCAACATCTGCTGCGCGAGGCCGGGCCGGTGTTCCACATCGGGCAATGGAACGTGTACGGCGTGGCGCGCTACGCCGAAGTCTACGCGGTGCTGACCGATCCCGCCACCTTCTGCTCCAGCCGTGGCGTGGGCCTCAGCGATTTCGCCAAGGAGAAACCGTGGCGTCCGCCGAGCCTCATCCTCGAAGCCGATCCGCCGGCGCATACCCGCACCCGCGCGGTCTTGAACAAGGTGTTGTCGCCGGCGGTGATGCGCCAGATCCGCGACGGCTTTGCGGCGGCCGCGCAAGCCAAGGTCGAGCAGTTGCTGGATATGAAAAGCTTCGATGCGATCGCCGATCTCGCCGAAGCCTATCCGCTGTCGGTGTTTCCGGACGCCGTCGGCCTCAAACGGGAAGGCCGCGAGCATCTGTTGCCTTACGCCGGCCTGGTATTCAACGCCTTCGGGCCGCCGAACCAGTTGCGCCAGGACGCGATCGAGCGCTCGGCGCCGCATCAGGCCTATGTCGCCGAACAGTGCCAGCGCGACAACCTCGCGCCGGGCGGATTCGGCGCCTGCATCCATGCCCGCGTCGATACCGGCGACATCACCGCGGCCGAGGCGCCGCTGCTGGTGCGCTCATTGCTGTCGGCCGGGATCGACACCACCGTCAACGGCATCGGCGCCGCGATCTATTGCATGGCGCGCAATCCCGGCGAATGGCAGCGGCTGCGCGGCGACCTTTCGCTGGCGCGCAACGCGTTCGAGGAGGCGGTGCGCTACGAGAGCCCGGTGCAGACCTTCTTCCGCACCACGACGAAAGACGTGGTGCTGAGCGGCGCGCGGATCGCCGAGGGCGAGAAGGTGCTGATGTTCCTCGGCGCCGCCAACCGCGACCCGCGGCGCTGGCACGATCCCGACCGCTACGACATCACCCGCAAGACCTCGGGCCATGTCGGCTTCGGCTTCGGCATCCATATGTGCGTCGGCCAGCTCGTCGCCCGGCTCGAAGGCGAGGTGATGCTGGCGGCGCTCGCCAAACGCGTCGCGGCGATCGAGATCGCCGGACCTGTGAAGCGGCGCTACAACAACACGCTGCGCGGGCTGGACAGCCTGCCCGTCACCCTCACACCTGCCTGAGGCGATCCATGACCAGCATTACCTTCGTGCAGTTCGACGGCCGCTCGGAAACGGTCGCCGCCAATGACGGCGACAGCGCGATGTTCACTGCATTGAGTCACGGCATCGACGGCATCGTCGCCGAATGCGGCGGCAGCGCGGTTTGCGCGACATGCCACGTCTATGTCGACGACGCCTGGGCCGACAAACTGCCGCCGCGCAGCGACGACGAGGACGATTTGCTCGACGGCGCGGCCTGCGAACGCCAGCCCAACAGCCGGCTGTCGTGCCAGATAAAGATCGCGGCCGAACTCGACGGTCTGGTGTTGCGGCTGCCCGAACGACAAGTCTGAATTCAACATGCGTGGGCCGCGACGGCGCGCGAACCGACAGGGAGAGACACGATGACGAGGGTTCACTTCGGCCTGGCGCTGGCGATCGGCGTGCTCGCAAGCGCGGCGCATGCCGAGATTTCGGATGGCGTGGTGCGGGTCGGCGTGCTGAACGACATCTCCGGGATCTTCCAGGACACCAACGGCATGGGGTCGGTGGAAGCGGCCCGGATGGCGGCGGAGGACTTCAACGGCGGCGGCAAGAACATCAAGGTCGAGATCGTCTATGCCGACCACCAGAACAAGGCCGATGTCGGCTCGGCGATCGTTCGCAAATGGCTCGACGTCGACAAGGTCGATGCGGTGGTCGACGTGCCGAATTCGGCGGTCGGGCTCACGGTCAATTCGCTGCTGCGCGATACCCGCATGACGTTTCTGGCGTCCTCGACCGCGAGTTCGGATCTCACCGGCAAGGCCTGTTCGCCGAACACCATCCAGTGGGTGAACGACGCCTGGGCCACCGGCAACACCACCGCCGCGGCGATGCTGCAGCGTGGCGGCACCGAGTGGTATTTCCTCACCGTGAACTACGCGCTTGGCCAGGGCATCGAAGCCGAAGCCACCAATTACATCGAGAAGCACGGCGGCAAGGTGCTGGGTTCGGCGAAGCATCCGCTCGGCACCGCGGATTTCGCATCCTTGCTGTTGCAGGCACAGAACTCCAAGGCCAAGGTGATCGGGCTTGCCAATGCCGGCGGCGACGCCATCAACGCGGTCAAGCAGGCCGGCGAGTTCGGCATCAGGGAAGGCGGCCAGACCATGGTCGCGTTCCTGCTGTTCATCAACGACGTGCACGGCATGGGATTGAAGGTCGCGCAGGGCCTTTTGCTGACGGAAGCGTTCTACTGGGACATGGACGAGGGCACCCGCGCTTTCGCCAAGCGCTTCGCGGTCCGCCCCGGCATGAACGGCAAGATGCCGAGCGGCAACCAGGCGGGCGTCTATGCCGCGACGCTGGCCTATCTGAACGCGGTCGCGGCGACCGGCAGCGACGCCGCGCAGGACGCGGTGCCGCAGATGAAGACATTCAAGGGCAAGGATCCGTTGTTCGGCGACGTCGCGATCCGTCAGGACGGCCGGGTGATCCACCCGATCTATCTGTTCGAGATCAAGAAGCCGGAGGAGTCGAAGTATCCGTACGACTACTACA
Source organism: uncultured Rhodopseudomonas sp. (assembly GCA_964249215.1). Taxonomy (GTDB): domain Bacteria; phylum Pseudomonadota; class Alphaproteobacteria; order Rhizobiales; family Xanthobacteraceae; genus CAXUBE01. The sequence goes on from CAXUBE010000101.1 coordinate 5,939, forward strand.
AGTTGCTCGCGACCGTGCCGTCCGACCAGGCGTTTCGGCCGATCGCGGATGGCGGCTGTCCGATGGTGAAGTGACGCGGATTATTTCGGCTCGGCCGGCGGCGACGGCGCTTCGTTGCCGTCGTCGGCCGACTTGCCACGCGCGGCGAGCTTCTGCAACGCCACGACCTCGCGCATCCAGGCCCGCTTCGATTTTGCGGGAAAGCCGCCCCATACCGCGCCGGCCGGCACGTCGTCATAGACCGTGGAGCGCGACGCCAGCATCGCGCCCTTGCCGACGGTGATATGCGGGATGATGCCGGTGCGCGCGCCGAGCACCACGAAATCCTCCAGCGTCACGCTGCCGCTCAGGCCGGATTGCGCGACGATGATGCAGTGCCTGCCGACCACGCAGTTGTGGCCGATCTGGCAGAGATTGTCGATCTTGGTGCCTTCGCCGATGACCGTGTCGCGAATGCCGCCGCGGTCGATCCTGGTGCCCGAACCGATCTCGACATCGTCGCCGATCACCACGCCGCCGATTTGCGGAATCTTGACATGGCCGGCCGCGCCGGAGACGTAGCCGAAACCGTCCTGGCCGATCTGACTGCCGGGATGGACGATGACGCGGTCGCCGATCTGCGCATGGGTGATGGTGCAGTTCGAGCCGATCGCGCAGTCGCTGCCGATCGCGACATGCGGCCCGATCACTGCGTTGGCCCCGATCAGCGTGCCGGCACCGATCACCGCGCGGGGTCCGATCATCGCGCCGGGATCGACGGTGACGCCGGCGCCGAGCCTGGCGGCCGGATGCACGATCGCGCCGGGCGCGATGCCCACGGTGCCGAACAATGATCCCGGCTTGAGCGACGACGGATAGAGCTGTCGCGCCACCTTGACGAAAGCGTCGTACGGCTTGCGCACGCGCAGCACCGCGACGCCTGCCGGCGCATTCGCCGCGTAGCGCTCGGTGGTGAACACCGCGCCGGCCTTGGTCGAGGCCAGAGCGCTCGCGAATTTCGCGTCGGCGACGAAACTGAGATCATCGGCGGATGCCAGTTCCACCGGCGCGATATCGGTCAGCACGCGCGCGGTGTCGGTGCCGTCGCGCGGCTGCGCATCGGTCATGGCGATGATCTCGGCGACGCTGAGCGGCGCGGAGCCGGCAAAGAAGGCGGTGACGGTCACGTCGCGGCTCCTTCGACATCTTCCTCTGCGCGGTAGCGTCCTGACTTGCCGCCGGTTTTCTCAACGAGGTGGATGCCTTCGATGCGGATGCCGCGCTCGGCCGCCTTGACCATGTCGTAGATCGTCAGACACGCCACCGCCACCGCCGTCAGCGCTTCCATCTCGACGCCGGTTGCTCCGGTGACCTTGACCGTGGCGCGGACGATGCAGCCGGGCAGTCGGTCATCGGGCGCGATGTCGAGCGTGACTTTCGACAGCGCCAGCGGGTGACACAGCGGGATCAGCTCGGACGTGCGCTTCGCCGCCATGATGCCGGCGATCCGCGCCGCACCGAGCACGTCGCCCTTCTTGGCGTTGCCCGTGACGATCAGATCGAGCGTATCTCGCGTCATCACCACGCGGCCTTCGGCGACCGCCATGCGTTCGGTTGCCGGCTTGTCCGAGACGTCGACCATCCGCGCCGTCCCGCCGGCGTCGAGATGGGTTAGGACAGCGGTGGGCTTGCGCGGCATGGATCAGTGCGGTCCGGTGGCGCGGCCGACCGCATCGCGCGACAGCAGCGCGCGCGTGGCGGCGGCGACGTCGGCCTGCCGCATCAGGCTTTCGCCCACCAGGAACGTCGAGATGCCGACGCGTTCGAGGCGGGCGATGTCGGCGGGCGTGAAGATGCCGCTCTCGCCGACCATCAGCCGGTCGCCCGGGATCGATGGCGCCAGCGCCTCGCTGGTCGCGAGCGTCACCTCGAAGCTGCGCAGATTACGGTTGTTGACGCCGATCATCGGCGAGCGAAGTTTCAACGCCCGCTCCAGTTCGGCGCGGTCGTGGATCTCGAGCAGCACGTCCATGCCGAGCGCCAGTGCCGCATCTTCGATGTCGCGCGCGGCGGCGTCATCGAGCGCCGCCATGATGATCAGGATGCAGTCGGCGCCGCGCGCGCGGGCTTCGATCACCTGGTAGACGTGGGACATGAAATCCTTGCGCCGCACCGGCAGGCGCACCGCTTCTCGGGCGGCGGTGAGGAATTCGGGGGCGCCTTGGAATGACGGGGCGTCGGTGAGAACGGAAAGACAGGCGGCGCCGCCTTCCTCATAGGCCATGGCCAGCGCGGGCGGATCGAAATCGGCGCGGATGAGCCCCTTGGAAGGGCTGGCCTTCTTGATCTCGGCAATCAGCCCGAACTCATGGCCGTCGCGCTTGTCTTCCAGTGCATCCAGGAACGGGCGCACCGGCGGGGCATCTGTGGCGCGCGCCTCGATCTGCGCAAGGTTCACCTGGGAC
>CAXUBE010000101.1:8392-8726 GCA_964249215.1 uncultured Rhodopseudomonas sp.
ATACGAATCCAGCAGGAAGTCCTTGCGCAGCACCGGCAGACCCGTTGCCGCGCGCGCCTGCATCAGGAATTCCGGCGCCCCCTCAAACGACGGCGTGTCGGTCAGCACCGACAGGCACGCCGCGCCGCCCTGCGCGTAGGCGCGGGCAAGCGCCGGCGGATCGAAATCGGCGCGGATCAGGCCTTTCGACGGCGAGGCCTTCTTGATTTCCGCGATCAGCGCGTAATCGCCGTTCTCGAGTGCCGTGCGGATCGCGCGCAGGAAGCCGCGCGGAGCCGGCGCGGCCTCGGCCTCGGCCCGCAAGGCCGCCAGCGGTCTGGCGCGCTTGGCCGCG
>CAXUBE010000102.1:0-8712 GCA_964249215.1 uncultured Rhodopseudomonas sp.
CACGAATGTCGCGGCGATGCCGGCCCAGAACAGACCCTGCGCCAGCGTGAACACCAATACCAGGATCGCGCCCGAACACGGCCGGATGCCGACCGCGAACACCGCGCCAAGCCCGCGCCGCCATCCGCCGGAGCCCGCGAGCTGCTGCGGCTCCGGGGCGTGCGCGTGTCCGCAATGCGCGTCATGCGCATGATCATGATGGTGACCATGATCGTGACCGGCATGCGCCAACACCGGCTGCGACGCCGGCGAGCGCGCAGCCTGCATCGCGCGGAAAAACCCGCCGCCCTTGCTCCACACCAGCCGCGCGCCGAAAGCCGCGATCAAAGCGTAGCTGACGATCTCGATCGCGCGCTCGGCGCCGCACATGGTGCGCGCGGTGGCGTTGAGCAGCCACGCACACACCGCGACGATCAGCACCGCGACCAAGGCCTGCAGAAACGCCGAGGCAAACGACAGCGCGATGCCGCGCCGCGCGGTTTCCTCGTTGGCAAGCAGGTACGACGAAATGACCGCCTTGCCGTGGCCCGGCCCGGCAGCGTGGAACACGCCATAGGCGAACGAAATGCCGAGCAGCGTCCATACCGCGCTGCCATCGGATTTCGCCGCGCGGATGGTCGCGGACATCTGCCGATAGAACGCCGACTGCTCCGCCAGCAGCCATCCGATCAGCCCGCCGCCGTGCGGCTCCGAAGCCGCGCCGCCGAACGGATTTTGCGCCGACAACGCATGCAAAGCGGCGTCGGCAGTGATCGCCGCCGCCAGCACCGCGGCGGCGATGCCCAGCGCGCGGGCTTGCGCGAAGCCGTTCACGGGCAGCTCACCTCGATCTTGTTGGCGAATTTTGCGCCGTCGATGACGCTGTTTGTTTCGAGGAAATTGCGCGCGCCGAGTTGCGCGGTGGCACCGCCGCCATCCGGGCGCTGCAAACGGACCCGGCACGCCGGCGGCGCGCCGACCAATTTGACCGGGTCGTTGTCGCGGAAGCTGAATTCGACGAAGTAAGTCGGGTCGTACATCTCGACCGACAATTCCTTGCTCGTCACCGGCGACTTCAGCGGCAGCGTGAAGTGCAGCGTCAGCGTCGGCTCCTTGTAGTCGAGATAGTAATCAATCGGCTCCAGGAACTTCGCCTTCTTGCCGTCGGCCCTGGCGAAGGTGAAGAAACCGAACTCCTTGAGCGATTCGACATTGGTCTGCGCCAGCGGCGCCAATTGCTCGCGGCTGTAGCTGCCTTTGCTCTCGGTCTCGATGCCCTGCAGCGCGTAGGTCGAGAACATGTCGTCGAAAGTCCAGTTGTGGCGCACGCCGGTGACGCTGCCGTCGGGCGCGCAGATCAGTTCGCTGCTCGCGATGATCCAGACATGCGGATGCGCGTGGGCTGCCGTACCGACAGCCAGCAGCGCGACGATCAGCGTCAAACCAAGACGGGTCACGCCGCCTCCGGCGTTTCGAGCAGTCCGCGCCGGCGCAGCAGCGCGTCGGGTTCCGGCGGCCGGCCGCGGAATGCGATGTAGGCGTCTTCCGGATCGACCGATCCGCCCGCGGCGTAGATGTCGGCGAGCAGGCGTCTCGCGACTTTCGGATCGAAGATGTCGCCGGCCTCCTCGAACGCGCCGAACGCATCGGCGTCCATCACCTCCGACCACATGTAGCTGTAATAGCCGGCGGCATAATGCCCGCCGGAAAAGATGTGGCCGAACTGCGTCGGCCGGTGCCGCAGCGAAATTTCCTCAGGCATGCCGATCTTGTCGAGTTCATTGCGCTCGAACGCCCGAATCTCGCCGATCGCAGAAGCCGGCTGGGTGTGGAATTCGAGGTCGATCAATGCCGACGAGACGAACTCGACGGTCGCGAAACCCTGATTGAATTTGCGCGCGGCGATAAACCGCCGCAGCAGATCGTCGGGCAGCGGCGCGCCGGTCCGGTAGTGCGTGGCGAACTGCCGCAGCACCTGCGGCTGCTCCTGCCAGTGCTCGTAGAGCTGCGAAGGCAATTCGACGAAATCGGTGAACACCGAGGTGCCGGACAGCGACGGATAGGTCACGTCCGACATCATGCCGTGCAGGCCATGGCCGAATTCATGAAACAACGTGCGGGCATCGTCGGGCGACAGCAGCGACGGTTCGCCGTCCGCGCCCTTGGCGAAATTGCAGACATTGATGATCAAAGGATAGACCACGCCGTCGAGCTTCTGCTGGTCGCGCAGCGAGGTCATCCAGGCGCCGGAGCGCTTCGAGGGCCGCGCGAAGTAGTCGCCGTAGAACAGCCCCTGATGCGCGCCGCCGGCGTCGAAGACTTCCCAGACCCGGACGTCGGGATGCCAGACCGGCACGTCGTGGCGCTCGCGAAAGCTGACGCCGAACAGCCGCGTCGCGGTGTCGAACGCCGCGGCGATCATGTTGTCGAGCGAAAGATACGGCTTGATCGCCGCGTCGTCGAAATCGGCGCGGCGCTGCCGAAGCCTTTCGGCGTAATAGCGCCAGTCCCACGGCGCCAGCGCGAAATTACCGCCCTCCTCCGCGACGAGCGCCTGCAACGCGTCGCGGTCTGCGAGCGCGCGCGCCCGTGCCGGCCTCCAGACCCGCTCCAACAGATCACGAACCGCTTCGGGCGTTTTCGCCATCGAATCTTCCAGCCGATAGGCGGCGAAGGTCGGAAACCCGAGCAGCCGGGCGGTTTCCTCGCGCAGCGCGAGGATTTCGCCGATGATCGCGTTGTTGTCGTTGGCGTTGCCGTTATCGCCGCGGGCGATGAAGGCCTTGTAGGCTTTCTCGCGCAGATCGCGCCGGCCGGCGCTCTTCAGGAACGGCTCGATCGACGAGCGCGAGGTGGTGACGATCGCCTTTCCCGGCATGCCGCGCTCGTCCGCTGCGGCTCGCGCGGCGGCAACGAACGTCTCCGGAAGGCCGTCGGTGTCGCCGTCGCCGATCTCCATGCACCAGCCCTGTTCGTCGCCGAGCAGATGATGGCTGAACGAGGTGCCAAGATGCGCCAGCCGCTCGTTGATCGCGGCCATCCGCGCCTTGGCGCCGTCATCGAGCCCGGCACCGGCGCGATGGAAGCGCGTGTAGGTCCGCGCCAGCAGACGCTGCTGCTCCGGCGAGAGTGCGAGCGTGGCGCGGTGGTCGTGCAGCGCCGCGATCCGCCCGAACAGTACCGCATTCATCATGATCGGGTTCCAGTGCCGCGCCATCCGCAGCGACACGTCCTTGTCGATCTCCAGCAGCTCCGGATTGGAATGCGCCGATATCAGGTCGTAGAATACCGACGCCACCCGGTTCAGCAATTTGCCGGAGCGCTCCAGTGCCACGATAGTGTTGGCGAAATCCGGCGCCGCGGGATCGTTGATGATCGCGGCGATCTCGGCGGCGTGGTCGGCGAACGCCTGCTCGAATGCCGGCAGAAAATGCGCGGGCGCGATCTTGTCGAAAGGCGGCGTCTCGAACGGCGTCGTCCAGGGCTGCAACAGTGGATTGCCGGCGGCCGGGGTGGTGCACGGTTCTGACATCGGGAAATCCGGAGTTTTGGCTGATCGATAGGTGCAAGCTATAGCACGCGATGGGGCTTTTTTGTGCCCGATCGACGTCGCGCAAGCTCCTCGTTCTCGACGGAGGCGCTGGCGTGACGCGCAATGCCGGCCTTGATCGCGGCCGGCTTTTCATAGAGATTGCACCCGCAACAGGACCCTCATCCATGAGCCAGCCATCCTCTCCGACGACGAGCCGCCAGATCGTGTGGCCGACCGTGGTGACGGTGATCAGCGCCGCGATCCTGATCGGCGCCGAGGTGTTCGGCGCGGCGTTCGCAGGCGGCTGGGCGCTTGCGATCCTGTTCGGCCTCGACGAGACCGCCGCGCATATCTTGCAGGCGATTTTGTTCGCGCTCGGCGTTGTCATCATGGTGGCGTTCATCCGCGCCGCGCAGCGCGTCGAACCGTTCGCTCGCTAGACCGCATCGTGATCCGAAGCCGAGCCGTCACTTCGGAGCGGCGTGTGCGGGATTTTTCTTCATCCGTTGTTAGCGAAGTTTAACAACCATTCATCTACCGCGCCGCTGCTGCGATCAAATCGCAACGCGTTGGCCACGACCAAGAGAAATTTGCGCGCAAGGCGAAAAAAATCTTGCGTAGCGAAAGCAAAGTCCCTATTTCCGGTCTTGCCCAATTTCGCACGTGCCTGTGGTCGTGTGTCAGTCGGTAGGTATCCGGACAAGAGGCCGGACAGCCGCCAAGGGACGAAGAAGCCGAGGGTCTCGCGATCTTTCAGAATCGCAAGGCCAGCATCTCTCTCCAGGGATGCCGTTGAAGGCGACTTTGCTCCTTGCAACCGTGACTGGCAGCCGGAGGCGAACCGGCGCACCTCGTTCTCAACGGGGGACGCGACTTAAAGCAACGACGGATCGGGCTTTTTTGGTCTCTGCCGGCTTTCCATCAGCCGGCGCGAATACCGAAGAGGCTTGTCCTTCATTGCCAGGTGTGCGGGCGGGATCACTCCCAACCAATCCACGGCAGCACAATTCGGTCTGAGCTTTCGGCTTTGCCGCGCCTCCATCGCGCGTCTTAGTCCGGGACGCTTGGATACGAACACCGTTTTGAGCGCGTCCCGCTTTGCCGTGGCCGTTTGGGAGAGTGCTATGACTGAACGTATCCAGGAATTCCTCCGTGCCCGCCGCAACGAAGGTACCGACGTCGAGCCGTGCCTTGTCGTCGACCTCGACGTCGTGCGCGACAATTTCCAGACCTTCGCGAAGGCGCTGCCGGATAGCCGCGTGTTCTACGCGGTGAAGGCGAACCCCGCGCCGGAGGTGCTGTCGCTGCTGGCGGCGATGGGCTCGTGCTTCGACTGCGCGTCGGTGCAGGAAATCCAGATGGCGCTGACCGCCGGCGCGACCCCGGAGCGTGTCTCGTTCGGCAACACCATCAAGAAGGAACGCGACATCGCGCGCGCTTTCGCGCTCGGCATCCGGCTGTTCTCGGTCGACTGCACCGCGGAGGTCGAGAAGATCGCGCGCGCCGCCCCCGGCGCGAAGGTGTTCTGCCGCATCCTGTACGACTGCGCCGGCGCGGAATGGCCGCTGTCGCGGAAATTCGGCTGCGACCCGGAGATGGCGGTCGACGTGCTCGATCTCGCCAAGCGGCTCGGCCTCGAGCCGTACGGCATTTCGTTCCACGTCGGCTCGCAGCAGCGCAAGGTGAAGTCGTGGGACCGTGCGCTGGCGATGGCGGCGCAGGTGTTCCGCGATTGCGCGGAGCGCGGGATCAACCTGTCCATGGTCAACATGGGCGGCGGATTCCCGACGCGCTATCTCAAGGAAGTCCCGGCGGTCGTGCAATACGGCCGCGCGATCTTCCGCGCGCTGCGCAAGCACTTCGGCAACGCGATCCCGGAGACCATCATCGAGCCGGGCCGCGGCATGGTCGGCAATGCCGGCATCATCGAGACCGAAGTCGTTCTGATCTCCAAGAAGAGCGACGAGGACGATGTGCGCTGGGTGTACCTGGACATCGGCAAGTTCGGCGGTCTCGCCGAGACGATGGACGAGTCGATCCGCTACGCCATCAAGACGCCGCATGACGGCGCCGAGATGTCGCCATGCGTGCTCGCCGGCCCGACCTGCGACTCGGCCGACGTGATGTACGAGAAGCTGCCGTATCCGCTTCCGGTGACGCTGGAGATCGGCGACAAGCTGCTGATCGAAGGCACCGGCGCCTATACGTCGACCTATGCGTCGGTGGCGTTCAACGGCTTCCCGCCGCTGCGGACGTATCACATCTGACATCATCGGGGAGTCGGCCCGCCGGCTCCCCTCCCTCGGCTCCGCCCGGATCACTTGCTTCGCTGCCGCATTTGCGCCGCGCGAGCCGGTTCGCAGGAACGATCCCGCTCGACATCAGTTGAGCGCGTCCTTGCGCAAGACCGGTCCCGCTTTTGCGACGATGCGTTTCCCATGATGGGGACAGGACTGCCATGACTGCGATCGATCAGCTCGTTCCCGCTCGGCCCGCCGCGCCCGACGCCGCATTCGCGATCCGTGCGGAGCGCGCTTCGGAAATCGCCGCGCGTGAAGCGCTGCTCGACGTTTCGTTCGGCGACAACCGCCGCGCGCGGACCTGTCACCGGCTGCGCGAAGGCTGCCTGCCCGCCGACGGCCTTGCCTTCACTGCCCTGTGCGGCGGCCGCCTGGTCGGGACGCTGCGGCTGTGGCACGCCGATGCCGGCGGCCGGCGGGCGTTGATGCTGGGACCGCTCGCGGTCGACCCGGCACTCCGCAAATTCGGCATCGGCGCCGCATTGATGCGCCACGCGCTTTCGGCCGCAAAATCGCGCGGGCATGGAGCCATCGTGCTGCTCGGCGACGCGCCGTATTATGCGCAGTTCGGCTTTTGCGCCGAGAAGGCCGAGAGCCTGTCGCTGCCGGGACCGTTCGAGCGTCACCGGCTGCTGGGACTCGAGTTGCGTCCCGGCACCCTGAACGGCGCATTCGGCCTGATCATGCCGAACCGCGTGTCGGAACCCGCGCGCGCGGACGCCCGCGCGGCTTGATTTGATCGTGCGGACGCGGCATTGCCCGGTGCACGTCGCCCCCGGAGCCTCGCAATGACCACCCGCCGACTGATCTCCACCGGATCGCCGTTCGAGAAGGCCGCCGGCTACAGCCGCGCGGTGGTCGACGGCGATTTCGTGTTCGTCGCCGGCACCACCGGCTACGACTACGCCACCATGGTGATGCCCGATGATGTCACCGTGCAGACACGAAACATCTTCAAGACCATCGCCGCAACGCTGTCGGAGGCCGGCTTTGCGATGGCCGATGTCGTCCGCGCGGTCTACTACATTACCGACCGCGGCGATGCCGACGCGGTGCTTGCGGTCTGCGGCGAGATATTTGGCGAGATTCGCCCGGCGGCGACGCTGCTGGTGGTCGCCTCGTTGCAGAAGGCGGAGATGAAGGTCGAGATCGAAGTCACCGCGAAACGCCGGAACTGAGTCGCCGCACCACAACCTCGCTCGTCATTGCAAGAAGCAACCGGTCCACCGGGGAAAGTCAGGGTGGGGATCGCTTCGCTTCGCTCGCAATGACGGGTAGACATAAAGTTTGTCCAGGAGAAATAAGTCTGATGACCACGCCACCCATCCACGCCAACATCGCCGGCCCGATCGTGATGATCGGCTTCGGCTCGATCGGCAAGGGAACGCTGCCGCTGATCGAGCGGCATTTCGCCTACGACAAATCGCGTTTCGTCATCATCGACCCGCATGCCGACGACGAAATCGCCCGGAAGCACACCGTCCGCTTCATCAAGCAGGCGATCACTTCGGACAACTACCGGGAGATTTTGGTGCCGCTGCTGACCGCGGGCGGCGGCCAGGGCTTTTGCGTCAATCTGTCGGTGGACACCTCCTCGGTGGACATCATGACGATGTGCCGGGAGATCGGCGCGCTTTATATCGACACGGTCATCGAGCCGTGGCTCGGCTTCTACTTCGACAAGAACGCCGGACCGGAGCAGCGATCCAATTACGCATTGCGCGAAACATTGCTGGCGGAGAAGCATCGCAGCCCGGGCGGCACGACGGCGGTGTCGACCTGCGGCGCCAATCCCGGCATGGTGTCGTGGTTCGTCAAGCAGGCGCTGCTCGACATCGCGCGCGACACCAACACGCCTTTCAACGAGCCGAAGAGCCGCGAGGGCTGGGGCCAGCTCGCCCACAAGCTCGGCGTCAAGGGCATTCACATTGCCGAGCGCGACACCCAGCGCTCGAAGAAACTGAAGCCGATGAACGTGTTCGCAAACACCTGGTCGGTGGAAGGTTTTGTTTCGGAAGGCATGCAGCCGGCCGAACTCGGCTGGGGCACGCATGAAAACTGGATGCCGGACAACGGCCGCACCCACCAACAAGGCTGCGGCGCCTCGATCTATCTGCTGCAGGCCGGCGCCAACACCCGGGTGCGCTCGTGGTGCCCGACGCCCGGCGCGCAATACGGTTTTCTCGTCACGCACAACGAATCCATCTCGATCGCGGATTACTTCACCGTCCGCGACGGCCGGACGGTGGTCTATCGCCCGACCTGCCACTATGCCTATCACCCCGCCGACGATGCGGTGCTGTCGCTGCACGAGATGTTCGGCGCCAACGGGAAGATGCAGTCCGCCTGGTACATACTCGACGAAAATGAGATCGAAGACGGCGTCGACGAGCTGGGCGTGCTGATCTACGGGCACGCGAAGAACGCCTACTGGTACGGCTCGCAGCTATCGATCGAGGAAACCCGCAAGCTGGCGCCCTATCAGAACGCCACCGGCATGCAGGTATCATCCGCCGTGCTCGCGGGGATGGTGTGGGCGCTGGAAAATCCCAATGAAGGAATCGTGGAGGCCGACGAGATGGATTTCCGTCGCTGCCTGGAAATCCAGATGCCGTATCTCGGGCCGGTGAAAGGTTACTACACCGACTGGACGCCGCTGGACGATCGTCCCGGGCTGTTTCCGGAAGACATCGACGCCAGCGACCCGTGGCAGTTTCGCAACGTGCTGGTGCGCTGAGGCGGTTCGCCGCACGCAGCCGGATACGTGCCGGTGCGCCGAGGCGGTCCGCCGCATGCGGTCGGATGCGTGCCGGTGCGCTGAGGCGGTTCGCCGCACGCAGTCGTCGTCACCCGCGAAGGCGGGTGAACCAGTAGGCTACGGCATGAATGATGGGCGTACTG
>CAXUBE010000103.1:0-8703 GCA_964249215.1 uncultured Rhodopseudomonas sp.
GCGCTGCTGACGCTGGCGCTGACCCACGGCGTGCGCGACGAGGATCAGGTGTGGCGCGCGGCGCATGTCGACGAGGATTGGAACATCGAGACCTGGGGCCTCGACGAGGAGGTCGCGGCGCGCCGCGCTGCGCGGCTGGTCGATTTCAGGGCGGCCGCCGATGTTCTCGAAGCGCTGAAAGCCGCCGCGGTGCCCCTTTGATCGATCGCCGTCACGCCCTCGGACTATTCGCCGCCGCGGCGCTGATCCCCGCGCGCGCCGGCGCCGACGTCTCGCCGCCGCGCAGCGAGATTCGCGGCAGCCTCGCCAAGCTGTTCGCCGATCAGGGCACCGAAGGCACCTTTGTCGGCTATCTCACCGACGGTTATCTGATCGTCGCCAGCGACATTGTGCGCTCGGGGCAGGGAATGCTGCCGGCCTCGACCTTCAAGATTCCGAATTCGCTGATCGCGCTGGAGACCGGCGTGGTCGGCGATCCCGACCAGGATGTGTTCAAGTGGGACGGCGTGACGCGCGACATCGCGGCCTGGAACCGCGACCACACGCTGCGCTCGGCGATCGCCGCTTCCGCGGTGCCGGTGTATCAGGAGATCGCGCGCCGCATCGGCGCGGAGCGCATGCAGACATATGTCGATGCGTTCGACTACGGCAACCGCAACATCGGCGGCGGCATCGATCAGTTCTGGCTCACCGGCGCGATGCGGATCGACCCGGTCCAGCAGATCGACTTCGTCGACCGGCTGCGCCGGCTCGCCCTGCCGGCATCGACGCAGAACCAGCAGCGGGTGGTCGATATCCTGCCGGTGACCAAGGCGGGCGATGCCGTGATCCGCGCCAAAAGCGGGCTGCTGGGCGCCGAACTCGGCAAGCCCTCGCTGGGCTGGCTGGTCGGCTGGGCGGAGAAGGGCAGTGCGCGCACGGTGTTCGCGCTCAACCTCGACATTCGCGAGCCGCGCCATGTCGCGGCCCGCATGGAGCTGGCGCAGCGATGCCTGCGCGAGATCGGCGCGCTGTGATCCGCGGCTGACCGGGCTGGCAGACCGCGCCAGGCAGTTCCTCGCGGGATTTCGCCGTGTTAGACACCGGAACGGGACCAGCGCCGCCAGGCCGGCGGCGCTGATCGATCGCAGGGGCGGGCAGGCAGACATGAACAGCATTCTCGACAGCCTCGATGATCGCCGCGCCGGCGCCAGGCTCGGCGGCGGCGAGAAGCGGATCGACGCGCAGCACGCCAAGGGGAAATTGACCGCGCGCGAGCGCATCGACCTGCTGCTCGACAAGGGCTCGTTCGAGGAGATGGACATGTTCGTCCAGCATCGCTCGGTCGAGTTCGGCATGGAGAAGTCCAGGATTCCCGGCGACGGCGTGGTCACCGGATGGGGCACCGTCAACGGCCGCAAGACCTTCGTGTTCGCCAAGGACTTCACCGTGTTCGGCGGCTCGCTGTCGGAGACCCACGCGCAGAAGATCGTCAAGATCCAGGACATGGCGATGAAGGCGCGGGCGCCGATCGTCGGCCTCTACGACGCCGGCGGCGCGCGGATCCAGGAAGGCGTCGCGGCGCTCGCCGGCTATTCCTACGTGTTCCGCCGCAACGTGCTGGCGTCCGGCGTCATCCCCCAGATCAGCGTCATCATGGGCCCCTGCGCCGGCGGCGACGTATATTCGCCGGCGATGACCGACTTCATCTTCATGGTGAAGAACACCAGCTACATGTTCGTCACCGGCCCCGACGTGGTGAAGACCGTGACCAACGAGGTCGTCACCGCGGAAGAACTCGGCGGCGCATCGGTGCACGCGACGCGGTCCTCGATCGCCGACGGCGCATTCGAGAACGACGTCGAGACGCTGCTGCAGATGCGCCGGCTGCTCGATTTCCTGCCGTCGAACAACACCGACGGCGTGCCGGAGTGGCCGAGCTTCGACGACATCGAGCGCGACGACGTCTCGCTCGACCGGCTGATCCCGGACAATCCGAACCAGCCCTACGACATCAAGGAACTGATCCTGAAGGTGGTCGACGAGGGCGATTTCTTCGAGCTCTCCGAGGCGTTCGCGCGCAACATCGTCACCGGCTTCGGCCGCGTCGCCGGGCGCACCGTGGGCTTCGTCGCCAACCAGCCGATGGTGCTGGCCGGCGTGCTCGACAGCGACGCCTCGCGCAAGGCGGCCCGGTTCGTGCGGTTCTGCGATGCGTTCAACATTCCGATCGTGACGTTCGTCGACGTGCCGGGCTTTCTGCCGGGCACCGCGCAGGAATATGGCGGCCTGATCAAGCACGGCGCGAAGCTCTTGTTCGCGTTCTCGCAATGCACCGTGCCGCTGGTGACGGTGATCACCCGCAAGGCCTATGGCGGCGCGTTCGACGTGATGGCGTCAAAGGAGATCGGCGCCGACGTCAACTACGCCTGGCCGACCGCGCAGATCGCGGTGATGGGCGCCAAGGGCGCGGTGGAGATCATCTTCCGGGCGGACATCGGCGACGCCGACAAGATCGCCGCGCGCACAAAGGAATACGAGGACCGCTTCCTGTCGCCGTTCATCGCCGCGGAACGCGGCTACATCGACGACGTGATCCTGCCGCACGCGACGCGGCGCCGCGTCGCCCGCGCGCTGGCGATGCTGCGCGACAAGCACGTCGAGGTACCGATGAAGAAGCACGACAATCTGCCGTTGTAGTTTGTCCTCGCAAAAGTAGCTGCACCCCACGAAAAACCCCGCCGCAGCGGGGTTCGTCGTGGTGGTGCGCCATCGCGGAGCGACCGCGTCACGTCTCGATCAGAACGGCCGGCAGCGGCCGTAGCGGAACGATTCGCGGGCTGAACGCGCCATGAACGGCGCGCAGTCATTTCGCGGCCAGAAAATCCAGCATCAGCGCGTTGAATTGCGGGGCGGCGTCGAGAAACACCAGGTGCCCGGCGTCGGGCAAGATTTCGCTGCGGGCGTTCGGCATCTGCGCCGCGAACGCCTTGGCGAGCTCGGCATTGCGGCCCATCGTCGCCCGCAAGGCTTCCGGCGCGTTCGCCTTGCCCGGCGCGTTGTGGTCATCGGCGCCCATGACGAACAGCGTCGGCAGCGCGATCAGCGCGATCTCGTGCACCACCGGCTCGCGGTAGATCATCTGCGCGGAATTGACGAAGGCGCGCAGCCAGCGCGGATAATCCGCGGCACCCTTGATGTTGAATCGCGCGGCGATGAACGGCGTCACCTGCTCGGGCGGCAGCTTCAGCGCGTAGTTCGCCTCGAGCTGCCTGCGATAGCCCTCCGCGGTGAGCTTGTCCTCCGCGGCGATGATGGCCTCGGTCGGCGTCGGCGGAACGTATTGCCGGTAGTCTTCGAGCCCGATCGGTGCGGCGAGCAGCAGATGGCCGATCCGCTCGGGGTGGGCGCGCGCGAGCCGCACCGCCAGCATGCCGCCGAGCGAATGCCCGACCACCTCGAACGTCGCGACCTGCAGATGGTCCATCAGCGCGATGGTGTTGCGCGCCAGCGTATCGAAATGCAGTTCGCCCGCGGGTTTTGAGGATTTGCCGAAGCCGATTTGGTCCGGCACCACGACGCGGTAGCCGGCATCCGACAGCGTTCGGATCACCGGCGCCCAGTAGCTCGAAGGGAAATTGCGGCCGTGCAACAGCAGCACCACCCTGCCGTTCGGCGCGGCGGCAGGGACGTCCATATAGGCCATCCGCAGCGGCTCGCCGTCATTGACCAGCGGCAGCATTTCGACCGGATGGGGATAGGCAAATCCCTCGAGCCCGATGCCGTAGGGCTCGCGCCATTCGTCTGCCCGAGCGACCGCCGCCGACGTCAGGATCGAAAGCACCAACACACCGATCGTCAACGCGCGCATCATCGGGGTTCCCCACGCGACAACGGGCGCCTTGCGACGCCCGTTGCGATTAATAAAAGCGTTATCGACCGCTATCTGGTCGTGGTGCCGAGCGCCGACCTGTCGACCTCGGTTCCGGTCGGAGCATTGGCGGGCGGCGTCAGCGGCCGGGTCGGAGCCGCTCCCGTCGTAACGCCGGGGTCGGTGTTGCTGGAAGGCGTCATATTGGCGGACGGGGCCGCTGGCGCGGAGGTGGCGGTCCCGCCGCGGGTCGTCGCGCCGTTCTGGGTGGCGACGGCCGGGTTCGGCGATGTTGCGTTCAGCGCGTAATAGACCGCCCCGAGCGCCAGTGCGATTGCGACCGCGAAAATGGTGACACGGCTGCCGGTAGCCTGGCCTTCGGTAAGTTCGGGATCGACCTCAAGGTCCTCGCTCATGCGGACCGGCCGGAGGCTATCGTCGGCATAATCGGGCAGGATACGGTCGTCGGAATGGCGTTGCAAGACCATGTGCTCCTCCTTTGACTCCGCAATCAACCCTTCACGGCGCCATCTGTTCCCCGGTTTTGGGACCCGCACGGCACGCTTAAGCTATCGGTCGCGGCATTTTGTGTCGCTGCAACGCGGCAACGCAGCGGATCGGCGCAATCGCAACGCCGTGCGCGGCACGAGATTGCGTTCTGCAACGCGGGGCTCCAATGCGCTTTTTAGGATGTGTTTCGGCGCCCGAACCGACATAGATTAAGCCAAAGCACAATCCGGAATGCCGGAGCCGGTTTCCGACATAGATTGCTCTGCAACGATGACCGCGCGAGGCGGCTGATACGGTCGCCTGGCCCAGGATGTCACGAGGGTGGAATGGGAATCGACCAGGGTGCGATCAGTCTCGATCAGAAATACACCCAGCATTCGGGCCACATCTTTCTCACCGGCATTCAGGCGCTGGTGCGGCTGCCGATGGCGCAGATCAGGCGCGACCGCGCGGCCGGGCTGAACACCGCGGGCTTCGTCAGCGGCTATCGCGGCTCGCCGCTCGGCGGCTACGATCAGCAATTGATGGCGGCGCGCCGCCACCTCGACGCTCACGGCGTCAAATTCCAGCCCGGCGTCAACGAAGACCTCGCCGCCACCGCGATCTGGGGCACCCAGCAGCTCAATCTGTCGCCCGGCGCCAAATATGACGGCGTGGTCGGCATCTGGTACGGCAAGGGGCCGGGAGTCGATCGCTGCGGCGACGTGTTCCGGCACGCCAATGCCGCGGGCTCCGCCAAGAACGGCGGCGTGCTGTGTCTGGCCGGCGACGACCACGGAGCCAAATCCTCCACGGTGCCGCATCAGTCCGACCACGCCTTCATGGCGGCGCTGATGCCTTATCTTTATCCCTCCAGCATCCACGAGATCATCGAGATGGGCCTCCTGGGCGTCGCGATGTCGCGCTACTCCGGCTGCTGGGTCGGCATGAAGGTGATCACCGAAACCGTCGAGACCACCGCCGAGATCAACCTCGCCGACGAGATGAAACAATTCATCATTCCGTCGGATTTCGAGATTCCGCCGGGCGGCCTCAATCTGCGCTGGCCCGACGATCGCTACGATCAGGACCGCCGGCTGCAGGACTACAAGGGCTTCGCCGCGATCGCCTTTGCGCGCGCCAACAAGGTCAACCGGGTCACGATGGATTCACCGAACGCGCGGTTCGGCATCATGGCGTCGGGCAAGAGCTACGAGGATGTGCGCCAGGCGCTGCGCGAACTCGGCGTCACCGAGCAGGTCGCCGCCCGGATCGGCCTGCGGCTCTACAAGGTCGGCATGCCGTGGCCGCTGGAGCCGGAAGGGGTGCGGCAATTCGCGGTCGGGCTCGAGGAAATCTTCATCGTCGAGGAACGCCGCGAGATCGTCGAGAACCAGGTCAAGCAGGAGCTGTTCAACTGGCGCGACGACGTGCGCCCCCGCATCGTCGGCAAGATGGACGACCGCGACCATCGTTTCCTGCCGTTCGCCGAGGAACTCACCGTCGCCAGGGTCGCGACGTCCCTGGTCGACCGCCTGCTGGCGATGGAGGTGGATTCCGACATCGCGGCGATGCTGCGCGCCAGGGCGGACTGGTTTCACGGCCGCGAGGCCACCCAGGTGCAGGCCGCGGTGCCGGTGGTGCGCACGCCGTATTTCTGTTCCGGATGCCCGCACAACACCTCGACCAAGGTGCCGGACGGCAGCCGCGCGCTGGCCGGCATCGGCTGCCACTTCATGGCGACCTGGATGGACCGCAACACCGAGACCTTTACCCACATGGGCGGCGAGGGCGTGCCGTGGGTCGGCATCGCGCCGTTCACCAGCGAGAACCACATCTTCGCCAATCTCGGGGACGGCACGTACTTCCATTCCGGCAGCCTCGCGATCCGCCAGTCGGTCGCCTCGGGCGCCAACATCACCTACAAATTGCTCTACAACGACGCCACCGCGATGACCGGCGGCCAGCATGTCGACGGCGATCTGTCGCCGCAACAGGTCACGTTCCAGCTCCACAGCGAAGGCATCCGCGACATCTATCTGGTGTCGGAGACCCCGGAGGCCTATCCGGCCGTCGAGATCGCGCCCGGCACCAGGGTCGCGCATCGCGACGAGCTCGACGCGGTGATGCGCGCCTGCCGCGAGATCAAGGGCGCCTCCGCGATCGTTTTCGTGCAGACCTGCGCCGCCGAGAAGCGCCGGCGCCGCAAGAGGGGAACGCTGGAAGACCCGGCGCGCCGCGTGCTGATCAATCCGGCGGTATGCGAAGGCTGCGGCGACTGCTCGGTGCAGTCGAACTGCATCTCGGTCGAGCCGCTGGAGACCGAACTCGGCCGCAAGCGCACCATCAACCAGTCGTCCTGCAACAAGGACTATTCGTGTCTGAAAGGCTTCTGCCCGTCCTTCGTCACCGTCGATGGCGGCAAGCTGAAGCGCAAGGCGCCGGTCGAATTGGGCGCTATCGGCGCATTGCCGGAGCCAATGTCGCGGCCGACGCTCGACAGGCCCTACAACGTCGCGGTCGGCGGCGTCGGCGGCACCGGCGTGCTGACGATCGGCGCGCTGCTCGGCATGGCCGCGCATATCGAGGGCAAGGCCAGCATGATCCTCGACATGTCGGGGCTGGCGCAGAAGGGCGGCGCGGTGCTGAGCCATGTGCGGCTGTCGGGCGATCCCGACGACGTCACCTGTTCGCGCATCGTCACCGGCACCGCCGATCTGCTGATCGTCGCCGACGAGGTGATGGCGATCTCGAAGGACACCATCTCGCTGTGCGAGCGAGGCCGCACCACCGGCGTGGTCAACACCCATCTGATCCCGATCGCCGATTTCATCCGCAACCGCGATTTCGATTTCCAGAACCGCAAGGTCAACGGCGTGCTGCAGGGCGCGCTGCGCCAGGGCTCAGCGTTCCTGGATTTCACCAAGGCCGCCGAGATCCTGCTCGGCGATTCAATCGCCACCAACATGATGATGATGGGTTTCGCCTATCAGCAGGGCCTGCTGCCGCTGCAGGCCAGATCGCTCGAGCAGGCGATCGAGCTCAACGGCGTGTCGATCAAGATGAACACCCAGGCGTTCCAGCTCGGGCGGCTGGCTGCGGCGGATCCGGTCCGGCTCGCGTCGCTGCTCAAGGGCCCCGACGAGACCGTGGCGCCGAAGACGTTGGATCAGATGTCGCTCGACGAGATCGTCGCGCATCGCAGCGCGCTTCTCACCGCCTACCAGAGCAAGCGGCTCGCCAAGCGCTACCGCAATCTGGTCGAGAAGGTGCGCGCCGCGGCGGATGCCGGCGGCCATGGCGAGGAATTGACGCGCGCGGCGGCGATCAACTACGCGAAGCTGCTGGCTTACAAGGACGAGTACGAAGTCGCGCGGCTGCTGACAGATCCGGCGTTCGAACGGCAGATCCGCGATCAGTTCGAGGGCGACTACAAGATCAGCTTCAACCTCGCGCCGCCGATGCTGCCCGGCGTCGACGCGTCGGGCCGGCCGCGGAAGCGGCAATTCGGGAGCTGGATGGTGCCGCTGTTTCGCGTGCTGACGCGGCTGAAGATGCTGCGCGGCACCCCGCTCGACGTGTTCGGCTACAACGCCGAACGCAAGCTGGAACGCGACCTGATCGCGGGCTATGAAAAAGACGTCGCGACCGTGCTGGAGCAGCTCTCGCCGCGAACGATCATGACCGCGGTCGAAATCCTGTCGCTGCCGGATCGCATCCGCGGCTACGGCCCGGTCAAGCGCAAGTCGGTCGACGACGCCAGATCGCGCTACGCCGAACTGGCGCGCGATCTCGCCGCGCCGCCGCCGCCGCGGCAGCTCGCGGCCGCGGAATAGGCTGCACTCATGTCGGCCCGATATCAGGAACTGATGGCGCTGCGCAATCTCGGCCAGCGCTATGCCTATACCGATCGCGACGTGATGCTGTACGCCTACGGCATCGGCATGGGCGCCGATCCGATGGACGAACGCGAACTCGCATTCGTCAACGAGGCCGCCTACGCGGCGCGGCCGCTGAAAATCGTGCCGACCTTCGCCTCGGTCGCGGCCTGGGGCGCGGGGCCTGGCGAGATGAACCTCAACCGCCTGCTGGTGGTCGACGGCGAGCGCGACATCACCTTTCACCGGCCGATGCCGGTGGCGGCCGGCATCACCGCGGACTCCCATGTGACCGACGTGTTCGACAAGGGCAAAGACAAGGGCGTCGTGATCCGGAGCAGGACCGTGCTGCGCGACGCGGCCGGCGAAGCGCTCGCGACCTTGCTGTCGTCGCGTTTCGCGCGCGGCGACGGCGGCTTCGGCGGGCCGTCGCAACCCCAGCCGGAGCCGCACCGGATGCCGCCGCGCGCGCCGGACCGCGTCGTC
>CAXUBE010000104.1:0-339 GCA_964249215.1 uncultured Rhodopseudomonas sp.
AAAACTACTTCGCCAACGCAGGATACGCTTCAATCAAAACGTGAAACGCTCTAGCCGTCCGTTCAGATCGCCTGCCCGACCAGCTTCATCAGCACGCAGCCGGTGATCCTGATGTTGCCGTCGCTCTGGTGCTCGAGCGTGTAGAGCGCGTCCCAAGGCTCGCCGTCGGCGTCGACGATATGCACCGACTGCGCGATCTTGCCGTCGACCGCGCGGCCGTCGCCGAACTCGAAGCTGCGATGCTTGGCGAGCGGCGGGTAGCTGTCGCGCACCTTCGCGAGAAATTTGTCCGGCTCGGTGAACAACCCCTGCACGCCCGGCGACGCAAACGAATAGGGC
>CAXUBE010000104.1:349-8566 GCA_964249215.1 uncultured Rhodopseudomonas sp.
CCGTGGCGGCGTCGTCGCGGACGATCGCCTCGGCCTGCGCGGTGATGATCGCGCGCGCCGCGGCGACGTCGTCCTCGGCCCGCAGCGGCGACAGCGCCGCGACCAGCAACGCCAGCATCAGCAGCAGTGTCCGCATCGCTTCACCTCATTTATCGGGCAACATCATCGAGCAAGTTACGTGCCTTCCGGACGGCGGTTTCAGGCCTGCCTTTTCCGATCATCGTTGGCGTCATCGTCAATTCACTTGCCTTCGCGAGAGACCGCGCCGAGCATTCGGGCGAGTCGAACCGGAGAAACCGAATGCGATTGCCGATCATTCCGCCCGCGGAACTCAGCGCCGAGCAGAAGCCGCTCTATGACGACATGCGCAAAGGCATGGCGGCGAGCTTCCAGGGCTTCGTCAATGTGCGCGACGACGGCGCGCTGCTCGGGCCATGGAATCCGTGGCTCCACGAACCGCGTTTCGGCGGCCCGGTCTGGGAGCTGGTAAAGGCGATCGCCGCCAAGCCGCTGCTGCCGCCGGCGGTGCGCGAAGTGGCGATCCTGGTCACCGGCGCGCATTTCCGTTCGGCCTACGAACTCTATGCCCATGTGATCGTCGCCGAGCACCGCGGGCTTTCGGACGAGAAGCTCGCGACCATCGTCGCCGGCCAGCGCCCGATCGATCTCACGCGGCCGGAAGCGGTGGCCTATGACACGGCGTCGTCGCTGGTGAATGGCGGCGTGCTGCCGGAGCTGACCTGGCGCGCGGCGATCGCCGAGTTCGGCGAACACGGCGCGGCCGAATTATCGTTTCTGGTCGGGGTGTACTGCATGGTGTCGGTGACGCTGAATACGTTCGACGTGCCGGTGCCGGAATAGACGCCGGCAACGCAGCGCCGAGCGCATGCCGACCGTCATCGCGTCGGCTTACACCCGCCGCATCAGCTTCAGCGAGGCCGACAGCCGAATGCTGCGCTTGCCGGCGAGCGCTGTCGCCTCGAGCTCCGCGCCCTCCGCGTCGCAACTGCCGGAAAAGCCGATACCGACTTCGTAACCGCCGAAAACAGGATGCTCGATCCTCGCCGGGGTGTGCTCCTGGTTGAGGATCTGGCCCTTCCAGCGGCCGTTGGCCGAACTGTAGCTGCCGAGATAATAGAAGAACGCATCGCCGCCTAGGATGCGGCCGTCGGACACCAGCATCATCCCGGTGAGGCCGCCTTGGACGCCGTCCAGCATCCGGATGTGGATCGAATACAGGCCGTTGACGATGCCGCCTTCCCCGACCACGCCGGGCGGGTTCGATTCTTCGTCGATCGGCGTCATCATCGACTGAAACACCGCGCCCGGCATCTGCTCGGAGCCGCCGCGAAAGCGCCAGATATCGCCGTCGGAGGTGCCCTTGCAACGGATCAAGGCGACGTCTGCCCCGAGCAGCGACGGATAATTCGAATCTTCATGCGCGCGCTGGCTGGTGATTTCCGCAATCACGACGCCATCGCTCTCGTGATAGGTGCCAAAATGTGCGAAGGCCGAGTTGCCGCCCAGCATTCTGCCGCCGTTCACATACATCACGCTGCGGCCGACCGCCTCGTCGACCTGAAAGCGGACCTTGTAGAAGCCCTGCAACACCGACACCGGCCCACAACCCCTTCGCGCCATCCCGGCCGCAATCTAGAACATGATCGGGAAAAGTGGACACCGGTTTTTGTGAAAACACCGCGTGCGCGGCTTACTTGTCGAACACCGATCGGCAGCCCTGGCTCAAATCCGATTTGTGCTCGCGCATGCAGACCGTGATGCGCTCGATGTTCGGAATCTCCGAGCCGCACAGCCGGAAAGCGTCGCCGGTGCACAGCCGCTGCTGGTCGGCGGTGAAAGCGTGGCCGGCCGAGGAGGCCGATGTGAGCGCGAGCGCCACCGTCAACGTGGTGGCGATCTGGCGCAGCGAAATGGTGTTGGTCATGGCAATCTCCGAAGTTCAGCCGTGGATGGGCTTTCAATGCGCCAATTTCGACCCTAAGACTGTGAGCAGCGTCACGCGGATAATGCAGAGGCGCCGTCTGGAACCAATTGCGGTCTTCGCCGTTCAAGCACCGCCGGGCACCGGGGAACAATGTCATGACGATTTTGAAATGGGCGCTGATCTTTTTCGTGATCTCCATCGTGGCTGGCGTCTTCGGTTTCACCGGCATATCGGTGGCCTCCGCCGACGTCGCGCGGATCTTGTTCTATGTCTTCCTCGCGATCTTCCTGCTGTTGCTGATCCTCGGATTCACGATCTTCCGGGTATAGCGTCCGAAGGTCGTCGACTGCTTCGGCGCCGCCCTCGCCGACAACCTGCCGCGGCGGCCTGCGCGTTGTCATGTCAGCCTCGCGAATTCTCATATTGCAATGCAGCATTGACTCGCTTACGTAAGGTCGGA
The DNA here is from genome assembly GCA_964249215.1 of uncultured Rhodopseudomonas sp. Lineage (GTDB taxonomy): Bacteria > Pseudomonadota > Alphaproteobacteria > Rhizobiales > Xanthobacteraceae > CAXUBE01. The sequence goes on from CAXUBE010000104.1 coordinate 2,755, forward strand.
GCAACGCGAGCGGACGATGAGCGAGCACTGGAACACTAAATATGGCAGCCGGCGGGTCCGGCGTGATCCGCCAACGCTGGAGGAGGCGATCTTCGCCGCCATGGGCATCACGGACGATTTGGCGTCGCAGGCGGAAATCGCAGCATCGCTGATGGGACTGCCCATCGAGGCCGTGCAGACCGAGGTGAGGAAGGCTGGCCGCTCCGCGGCGCGCACGACCCACGTGATTACCGGCGAACAGGGCTCTCGGCGCTCGGTGGTGGTCGAGCGCCGGGTGTCGCGCAAATTCGGAAACGACAGGCGCTTCTGAATGGACGTCGCCGACGATCGCTCTTAAGCGACGCGGCTGATACCCGATATCTTCAGAAACATCTTCCAGTAGGCCTGATTGATATCCGTCAGCGCATTGGTGGCGAGCGCCGAACTCATTACGGGCTCTGCGCTCTCTGCACCACGCGGGGCAGGCTTCAAATTGATGGTCCCGGTCGATTCGCCGTGGCGGAAAATGAGGTTGGCGCCGAATTTGTGCGCCAGCGCCCGCATCGACTGGTTTTGCGAACCGGTGGTGATGCGCAGTTTCTCGTATCCCAGCGAGCGCGCCACCTCGATCAACTGCCTGAACAGGATGCTGCCGATACCTTTGCGGCGCAGCTCCGATTCGACGCTGAACGCGATCTCCGGCAGCACGCCGCCCGCCAGATCCGGCTGGTGCAATTCGGCGGCGGCATGCACCACGCCGTCGTCGCTGAAATAGGCAATGACGATCGTGCCGTCGCTGCCGCATTTCCTTGCGTAGCGGTTGATAAAGCCCGCATCGGCGAAGCCGTTGAAACGGTCGCGCCGGCTCGCAGGATCCAGCCGCAGCAAGTGATCGCGCAGCAGCGGCACTTCTCGGGTGGTCAGGGACCGGACGGTGCCCTTGCTGCCGGTCAGACCCGCGATGATCTCGTCGTGCATCGGATAGCTCCTTCAGGGAGCCTCCAAGGATGCGTTCGATTCCCTAGGCCTCTATGTTGTGCATTGCAGCATTATTTTCAAGTTCAAACCGAACGCTGCTTGACCGAATTGCGCGCGGCACAAAATTATACCTAATCGTCGATATTTAGAGTTAAAGCACCATCTGGGTCTGGGTCACCAGCGCGACCAGCCGGCCATCGTCCGTCTCCACCCGCGTTTGCCAGACCTGGGTGCGCCGCCCGCGATGAATAGGGGTCGCGGTGGCGCGCACCACGCCGCCGGCTTTCGCGGCAGCGATGAAATTGGTCTTGCTCTCCAGCGTCGTGGTGCCTTTGGCTTCCGGTGGCAGGTTGATGATGGTCGCCGCCGCGCCCACCGTGTCCGCCATCGCCATCACCGCGCCGCCATGGATCGCGTTGCCGAGCGTGCACAAATCAGGGCGCACCAGCATCGTCGCGCTGACGCGTTCCGGCGCCGCGTCGGTGAAGGTGATGCCCAACAGCGCCGCGAACGGCAGCGGATATGAATTGATGCGTTCAAGCGATGTCATCCTGCAACCTCCCGTACCAGCCCGCCCGAACGGGCTCGACGCGACCGTCGCGGCCGAGAATTGAACTACGCGTTTTCCACCCCGCACCATTGCGCGACGAACAGCGCCATCGCCTTGGTGGTTTTGCGCAGCGACTCGAGATCGACCCATTCGTTGAAGCCGTGCATCGCGCCGCCATGGGCGCCGAAGCACAGGCTCGGAATGTTGTAGTTCAACCCGTAGAACCGCGTGTCGGTCAGCGCGGTGAACGCGCGGTCCGGCACCTCGCCGCCATAGACCGCGTCGAACGCCTTGGCGAATGCGGCCTCCGGCCCGGCCGAATTGGTCAATTCGTAGCCTTCGGACAGAAATCCGGACCATTCGACCTGCGGCGGATTGTTCGACAGGAAGCGATGATCGCGCGCCGCCGCCGAAATGCAGGCCTGGATTTCCGCCTGCATGGCCGACACCGACCATCCCGGCAGGATCGCGATCCGGCAGTCGACGTCGCACCAGGCCGGCACGCTCGAGGCCCAGTCGCCACCCCTGATGATGCCCGGATTGAAATTGATCGGATGGGCGACGCTCTTGAAATGCCTGTCGTTCACGGCGCGGGCATTCCACGCCTCCTCCAGTTTCTCCAGCGCGTGGATCAGATGATAGGCCGCGGTGATCGCGTTGGAGCCGGAGCCGGCCTCGAACACGTGCACCGGATGACCGCGCACCTTCAGCCGGAACCAGATCACGCCGACCTGCGAACGGATCATCTCACCCGACGTCGGCTCCGGAATGAAGCAGCAATCGGCACGGTATCCGCGCTGTAACGTGGAAAGCGCGCCGACGCCGGTGCTCTCCTCCTCGATCACCGATTGCAGATGAATCCGCGCGGCCGGCTTCAGGCCGGCGGCCTTGATGGCGTCGAGCGCATACAGCGCGCCGATCGTCCCGGATTTCATGTCGCAGGCGCCGCGGCCGTACATCCGGCCGTCCTTGACCACCGGCGCAAAGGGCGGCGTCTCCCACATCTCGAGCGGACCCGCCGGCACCACGTCGCAATGGCCCTGCAGGATCAGCGAGCGTCCGGCGGTGGCCGCCGGGCGATAGGTGCCGACCACGCTGCGCGCCTTGGAGAAATCGTGTTCGATCGGGCCGAAGCCGCGCAAATCCTTGAGATCGCCGACGTCGATATGCCAGTCGTCGACCTCATAGCCGCGCCGGCGCAGCAGATCGGCAAACATATCCTGACACGGGCCTTCGGCACCCCGCGTGCTCGGGATCGCAACGAAATCGCGCGTGGTGGCGAGTTGGGCGTCGAAATTCGTATCGACGGCGTCGAGGATATTGCGTTGCTGGTCGGTCAGATTCATGCGCACTCGCCTTTGCATCGATGTCTGCGGCGATCAAACCACAGATCGGCGGTATTTGCAGCGCGCGGTGTTTTGAGAATCAAGATACCCGCATAGAGTGGCGCGCACGCAAGGAGACCACATGCCTGGAAACCGCAACGTCATGTTTTTGATCATCGGCGCGCTGATCGTCGGCATCGCCGTGCTGGGATACAATCTCTACCAGGCCAAGAAGGAACCGAGCGGCCTGCAGATCAATGTCGGACCGAGCGGCCTCAAGATCGAGAACAAATGATCGGGGTGTTTCGCGTCGCGCTGATCGCGGCAATGCTGGCCGCCCTGGCAATGGCCGATGCGGCGAGCGCAGAGCAGGTGTCGCGCGAACAGGACATCCTCGATATCCGGCTCGGCCAGCGCATCATGGTCGATGACGGCTCCTGCCCCACCGGGCAGATCAAGGAAATCTACGGCACAACGCTGACCGCGAGCGGCGTGACCCGCGCCCGCAAATGCGTGCCGCGGCTGGGCCTTCCCAAGAAATAGACGGACACGCTGCGAACCCGCGCCGAACCCTCCGTTACGGCAGCGGCTCGAACATGCATTGCAGCGTCGGCTTGGCGATCACGGTGAAGGTCGCGCTGATCTGCGACTGCTTCGCCACCGGCACCCATCCGGCATCGATATTTGGAACGCCGCTCTCGCTGATGCCGCGCAACAAAGCTTCGCGCAGATCGGTATCCTCGACCATCGCGGCGGCGTGGTCATGCAGGCAACCGCAGACGGTGTCAGGATGCGCCCAGCGGCCGGTCATGTGCACGGTGCATTGGCGGATGAATTCGACGCGCTGATCGACCAGCTTGAGGCGTGAGAGCACCTGGGCCTGCGCCGGCTGTGAAGCGAGCAACAGCAGTCCGAGGGCGAACGGCGCGAGGCGATAGAACATCGATGACCAACCGGCTCTCGAGACAGGGATGCCGGTACTCAGCGAACCGCGGCGACGACGAGCGGAGCCGGTGCCACCGCGATCGGCGAACCGGAATAGGCGAAGGTGCCGATGCCCGGCAGGTTGCCGTCGGCGGAGCCCGCGAGCGAGGGGCCGGCCAGAACGAACAGCGCGGCGAGGATGAAGCTGATGGATCGCATGTGACTGTCTCCGTTTCGGCCGGCCTTGTCTGCCGTTTCGTTGACGGATTGATAACCACGCGCTGTTTCCGGATGTCTGCGCCGAAACGGAAAATGGTTTCGTCGCAGGACCGAATATGTTGCGGACGTCGGGACCGCGAAACAGAGCAGCGGAAAAATCGAGCGATTTCAGCGCCGATCGTTGCGGCCAGCGCACATGGAGGAGGAACCGCGCCAGCGCCCCGGCGTTGATCCATACCTCCCACGAAAAGGATGGCGGCCGTGAATCATCCCCCGCGCACTCCGCCCGAGGCTCCGCTTTCGCCGGATTCAAAGCACGATCCGGCCGGCGAAGATGACGCCGTCGTCAGCGTCCCGCGTGACGAGGCGCCGGGCGAGATGACCCAGCAAGACCTTTGCCACCATGGCACCGGGTCAGCACCGCAGGCGCAATTGCGGCTGGTCGGGCATCGGGATCCGGCACGCCCACGCCGTCCTGCCGCACCAAAACCGAAGTCGCGCGTTTAGGCGAAATAACTGAAGCCGTTAGGTCGGAAAGCGCGAGCGTTACTTGAAGAAGTCAGCGCATTTGGGCACGTCGCCGGCCGTGCCCCAGGGCATGATAGGCACCGACGAGGTCGAGTTCTTCGGCGATCCCTCGATCAGCCGGTCCGAATACACCATGTAGACCAGCACGTTGCGCTTGACGTCGCAGCCGCGAACGATCTGCATCTTCTTGAAGAAGAGCGAGCGGCGCTGGCGAAACATGTCGTCGCCCTGTTCCATCTTGTCCTTGAACTTGACCGGGCCGATCTGGCGGCAGGCGAGCGAAATGTCGGAAACCTCTTCCGCAAGCCCCAGCCAGCCCTTGAAGCCGCCCTTCTCGGGGACAGTGAAGTGGCAAGCCACGCCTTCGACCTCCGGATCGTCGACGGCGTAGGTTGCAAGCTTGTCGTTCGGGCTCAACAGCTTGAAGACCGTGGAGCGGCGGAAGATCAGATCGGGCTCGTCGGCGGCGCGGGCGGGTGCAGGCGCTAAGGCCGCCGCAACGCTCGCAACGGCAACGGCCGCGAGCGCGGCGAACCTCAACCGGAGGAAAGACGAACGAGAGTGTCGGGGATGCATCGGTGTCTCCGTGGACGCCGGCTTCATGTGGGGTGGCACGGCGCCAAAGGAAGGCGCAGCGAGCGGCCTCGGCCGTCCGGGTGTGAGACTTTTTTGCACCGCCTTGGGCAAATCCGCCGGCGCGCCGTGCCGACCGTGGCGAATGGCTCCCGCGTCTGCGAAGTTGCGCTCCGATTCAGACGCAGCGGATTCGAATCACCCGCATGCGGCGAAATACACCCATTGCTCCGGAACGGCAGCAGCCGGTTCCGGGGAGCGCATTGTGGAAACGACCGACCATGTTCAAGCCATTTATCCGGTTGAGCGTCTTCGCCCTCGCCGGAGCGTTTGCCGCTTCGCCCGATGCGAAGGCCGCAACCTCGATGTTCTGGCCAGGCAGCGATCCCGGATATGAGCGCCCGGCCCGCCCGGTGGTGAAACGCCGCAAGGCGCGCCGCCAGCAGGATGACAAGCTCGAAAAGCTGGAAAGACAGGCCGCAAAGCCGCAGGGCCCGCTGATCATTTCGATCTCGATCGACCGCCAGCGGCTGAAACTTTACGACGCCAACGGCCTGTTTGCCGAAAGCCCGATTTCGACCGGGATGCGCGGGCATCCGACGCCGATGGGCGTGTTCAGCATCATCCAGAAGCACAAATTCCATCATTCGAACATCTACAGCGGCGCGCCGATGCCCTACATGCAGCGCATCACCTGGTCGGGCGTGGCGATGCACGCCGGCGTGCTGCCCGGGTA
>CAXUBE010000105.1:0-8497 GCA_964249215.1 uncultured Rhodopseudomonas sp.
CGCCGGTCTGCGCCCGCACGCTGACGCGTTGCGTGCCCGGCCGCATCGTCGCCGCCGGCTGCGAGGCGGACGCGGTGAGGACGCTGCCGATCGATGCGCTGGGCGCCGTCGATGCGATCACGCGCGGGTTGCGCCGTGCGGGCTTGAAGACCGTCGGCGACGTCGCCGCGCGTCCGTCCTACGAAATCACCGCGCGGTTCGGCGAGGCGTTCACCGCGCTGCTCGGCCAGGCGCTGGGCTTGCGCGACGCGCCGATCTCGCCGCGCAAGCCGCCTCCGGATTTCATGGTGGAGAAGCGCTTCGCCGAGCCGATCGCCACCGCCGACAGCATTGCCGCCTCGCTGGCGGCGCTGGCGCGGATGCTGGTCGCGGCGATGGAGCGCCAGGGCAAAGGCGCGCGCCGGCTCGAGGCCGGCTTCTTTCGCACCGACGGCGCGGTGCGCACCATCTTCGTCGATGCCGGGCAGCCGGTGACCAGAGCCGGCGTGGTCGAACGGCTGTTCGGCGAGCGGCTGGAGACGCTGGCCGATCCGCTCGATCCCGGCTTCGGCTTCGATCTCATTCGTCTCGGCGCGAGCCGGACCGAAATATTCCGGAGCGCGCGGCGCTCCCGGTCGCGGCGCAGCATTCCCTCGACGCCGCGCATCGCGCGCTTTGGCCGGCGCGCTGCGAGGACGAACCGCCGCTGCGGCCGCTGCGGTTGTTCGAACGTCCGGAATCGATCCACGTCATCGCCGCGGTGCCGGACGGCCCGCCGGCGAGCTTTCGCTGGCGCCGCATGCAGCATGCCGTGGTGCGTGTGGAGGGGCCGGAGCGGATCGCGATGGAATGGTGGCGCGCCGCCGAGCCGATGCCGACGCGCGATTACTTCCGCGTCGAAGACGAAAACGGCCAGCGCTTCTGGGTCTATCGCGACGGCCTGTTCGGCGAGGTGCGATCCGAGCAAGGCGGGCCATTGCCGCCCGGCTGGTACATGCACGGGCTGTTCGCATGAGCATCGCCTATGCCGAGATCGGCATCACCACGAATTTCTCGTTCCTGCATGGCGGCTCGCATCCGCAGGACTATGTCCATCAAGCGAACGACCTGCGATTGCCGGCGATCGGTCTCGCCGATCACAACACGCTGGCCGGCGTGGTGCGCGCCTACAAGGAACTGGAAAATGACGACCTGCGGCACAAGCCGCGATTGCTGGTCGGGGCGCGGCTGGTGTTCGTCGACGCCACGCCGGACATCCTGGTCTATCCGACCGACCGCGCCGCCTACGGCCGGCTCTGCCAGTTGCTGACCCGCGGCAAGCGCGCCGCGATCAAGGGCGAATGCCATCTGCGGCTCGGCGATCTGATCGACTACGCCGAGGGCCAGCTCATGGTGCTGATGCCGCCGCATCGCTTCGCGGCCGCCGCGATGCGAAACACGCTCGACGCGCTGAAGGCGAGTGCCGCGGACGGCGTCTGGCTCGCGGCGAGCCTGCTCTATCGCGGCGACGACATCCGCCGCATGCAGCGGCTGCAACGCATCGCGGCCACGTCCCGCGTCACGCTGATCGCCACCAACGACGTGCTGTATCACCATCCGGCGCGGCGCCCGCTGCAGGACGTGCTGACCTGTATTCGCGAAAAGCAGACCATCGAGACCATCGGCCGCAGGCTCGAAGGCAACGCCGAGCGGCATCTCAAGCCGGCGCAGGAAATGGCGCGGCTGTTTCGCAGCCTGCCCGAGGCGATCCGCGAGACCATGGCGTTCGCCCGCCGCATCCGCTTCACGCTCGATCAGTTGAAATATCAATATCCCGACGAGCCGGTGCCGCCCGGCAAGACCGCGCAGCGCCATCTCGAGGACCTGACCTGGGCGGGCGCGCACCGGCATTTTCCGGTGCGGATCGCGCCGAAGACCAAAAAGATCCTGCACAGGGAATTGCGGCTGATCCGCAAATTGCAGTACGCGCATTATTTCCTGACCGTGCATGACATCGTGCAATGGGCGCAAAGCCAGAAGATTCTATGCCAGGGCCGCGGCTCGGCGGCTAATTCGGCGGTGTGCTACGTGCTCGGCGTCACCTCGGTCAATCCGGCCGAGATCGACCTGCTGTTCGAACGCTTCATCTCCAAGGAGCGGCTGGAGCCGCCGGACATCGACGTGGATTTCGAACACATCCGCCGCGAGGAGGTGATGCAGTATGTCTATCGCCGCTACGGTCGCGATCGCGCCGCCATCATCGCCACCGTGATTCATTACCGCCCGCGCTCGGCCATCCGCGACGTCGGCAAGGCGCTGGGCCTGACCGAGGATGTCACCGCCGCGCTCGCCGACACGGTGTGGGGAAGCTGGGGCGCCGGGCTGAATGCGATGCAGGTCAAGCAGGCCGGGCTGTCGCCGCACAATCCCACCGTCGCGCGGGCGGTCGATCTGGCCTCCGAACTGATCGGATTTCCGCGGCATCTGTCGCAACATGTCGGCGGCTATGTGCTGACCCAGGACCGGCTCGACAGCTACGTGCCGATCGGCAATGCGGCGATGGACGACCGCACTTTCATCGAATGGGACAAGGACGACGTCGACGCGCTGCGGATGATGAAGGTCGACGTCTTGGCGCTCGGCATGCTGACCTGTATCCGCAAATGCCTCGAACTGATCGAGGTCCATAAGGGCCGGCGCTACCGACTGAAGGACATCAAGTCAAAGGATGACGATGAAGTGTACCAGATGCTGCAGCGCGGCGAGTCGCTCGGCGTGTTCCAGGTCGAAAGCCGCGCGCAGATGAACATGCTGCCGCGGCTGAAGCCGCGCTGCTTCTACGATCTCGTCATCGAGGTCGCGATCGTGCGGCCGGGGCCGATCCAGGGCGACATGGTGCATCCTTATCTGCGGCGCCGAAACCATAAGGAGGTCGTGAGCTATCCCTCTCCCTCGCGCGACCATGGCGATCCGGACGAACTACGCAATATCCTGGGCAAGACGCTGGGCGTGCCGCTGTTCCAGGAGCAGGCGATGCGGATCGCGATCGATGCCGCGAAATTCACCTCCGCGGAGGCCAACAGCCTGCGCCGCGCGATGGCGACGTTCCGCAACGTCGGCACCATCGGCAATTTCGAACAGAAGATGGTGAATAGCATGATCGCGCGCGGCTATCCGGCAGAGTTCGCCAACAACTGCTTCAACCAGATCAAGGGATTCGGCACCTACGGCTTTCCGGAGAGCCATGCCGCTAGCTTCGCGCAACTGGTCTACGTGTCGTCCTGGCTGAAGCATTTTCATCCCGACGCGTTCTGCTGCGGATTGTTGAACGCTCAGCCGATGGGCTTCTACGCGCCGGCGCAGATCGTCGGCGATGCGCGCAAGAACGGCGTCGAGGTCCGCCCGATCGACGTGTCGTTCAGCCATGCGCAGAACACGCTGGAAGAGACCGGCGGAAAATACCACGCCGTGCGGCTGGGCTTTCGCCAGATCGACGGCTTCCACTGGATCGACGCCGACGAAGAGCGGCGGCGGCAGCGGCGCGGGCGCGAGCCCGAGTCGTTTGAAGGGCAGTCAATCCAAGTGGTGATCGACGACTGGGCCGCGAAGATCGTCGCGGCGCGGAGCAGGCGGGCTTTCAGCACCATCGAGGATTTTGCCCGCGACACGGGTTTGCCGAAACGCGCGCTGATCCTGCTTGCGGATGCCGACGCGTTCCGATCGATCGGCCTCGATCGCCGCGCGGCGCTATGGGCGGTCCGGCGGCAGCCCGACGACATGGCGCTGCCGCTGTTTATCGCGGCGTCGGCGCGCGAGCAGCCCGACGAGATCGCGCAGCCGTTGCCGCAGATGCCGCTCGCCGAGCATGTCGTCGCCGATTACCAGACCATCCGGCTGTCGCTGAAGGGGCATCCGATGCAATTCCTGCGGCCGGCGTTCGATCGCGACAATGTCACGACCTGCCGTGCCGTGTCGGAGGGCATAGGCAACAACCGGCGCGCGCGCTGCGCCGGCGTGGTGCTGGTGCGGCAGCGGCCGGGCAGCGCCAAGGGCGTCGTCTTCATGACGCTGGAGGACGAAACCGGCATCGCCAACATCGTGGTATGGCCCGCGATCATGGAGCGGTTCCGCAAGGAGGTGATGGGGGCGCGGCTGGTGCTGGTGGAAGGGCGGATCCAGTCGAGCCCCGAAGGCGTCGTGCATCTGGTCGCCGAGCGCTTGATCGACCGCAGCCATGACATGGGCCGCCTGTCCGATACGCTGCCCTCCGCCGCGACGCTTCCGGCGGCCGCGAATGTCTACGAGCCGCTCAATGACGACCGCCGCGAGCATCCGGACAATCCGGCGCAGAAAATCCGCCATCCGCGCGACGTGCGGATCCTGCCGCGCTCACGCGATTTTCATTGAGCGCGCCATGCAAAGCCGCGGATAATTGCATCTGCCGATGACGAATACGCAACCCTCTGTGATGCAAACGCCCGCGCAAATCCTCGATACGCTATGGACATCTGCCGGCGGCGACCCGTCCGCGCTCGATGCCGTCACCCTCACCGGCGACGAGCCGCAACTGCCGTCGTCGTTTCGCGTCGCGGTGGCCGGGCAGGTCAGCATCGCGGCGTCCGCGCTGGCTGCTTCCGAAATCTGGCGGCTGCGAACCGGCAGCGCGCAAGCCGTCGGCGTCGACATGCGCCACGCCGTCGTCGAATGCCGCAGCGAGCGTTATCTGCGCGTCGAGGGCAAACCGCCTCCGCCTGCGTGGGACGTCATCGCCGGCGTCTACCGCACCGGTGATCGACGCTACGTGCGGCTGCATACCAATTTTCCGCATCACCGCGACGCGGTCTGCAGCGTGCTGGCCTGCCAGCTCGAGCGCGAGGCGGTGCAGGCCGCGCTGATGCATTGGAAGGGCGAGGCGTTCGAGACCGCGGCCTATGCCGCCGAAAGCGAGGCCGCCGGCGTCGAGGGATCGAAGGAATTGCCGGCGCAGATGCTCGATCACGCCACCGGCTATCTCATGGCGTTCGGCGCGATGATGGCCAAGGCACGTCAGGCGCGGGAAGGCGGTTCCTGGCACGTCCAGGTTTCGCTCGCGGGCACCGGCAACTGGCTATGGGAGATGGGCCGCCTCGTCGGCGGACTCGACGCCGAGGACCTCAGGCCCGAGGCCATCGCACCGTATCTCGAGCAGATGCCGTCCGGCTTCGGCACGCTGAAGGCGGTCCGCCCGGCGGCGGTGCTGGCGCATACACCGGCGCATTGGTCGCGGCCGGCGGTGCCGCTCGGCAACGATCCGCCGGCATGGCCGACGCGATGATGAACCGTGCATGAACGCGAAGCGTTTTGACCCGCTTGCGGTGCTAAAATTGAGTGTGAAAAAGCAGGCCGTGCGCGCCGGTCGGCCGCGTCACGGAGAAATTAAGCTAAATCGCCGAACGGCCGGCTTTTTTAGTTTGTTTGAAACATCGATTGGGCACTATTAGCTTGCGTGACAGGCGATGCCGCAACACCAGCGCCGGTTCGATCAGGGTCCATGCCAAAAGATTTCAGGGAACGATTGCAGGTTGTTGTTCGCAAGCGGTGGCTGATCGCCGCGGGCGTCGCGATGCTGTGCGCCGTCGCCGGTTACGAGCTGGTGCCCGATCCTAAAGTGCCGCAGGGCCACTCGGACGTGTCGAGCCAGTCGCGCCGCGCGCCGGGGCGCTTCACGCCGAGCGCTGCCGAATGGGCGAGCCTGACCATCGAGCCGGTGGTCGACCGCACCTTCCGCGCCGAGCTTGTCACCGAGGGCAAGGTCGCGATCGACGAGGACCGCTCCACGCCGGTGTTTTCGCCTTACGCCGGCCGCGTCACCAAGCTGCTGGCGAGGCCCGGCGATCGCGTGACGCAAGGCCAGCCGTTGTTCGTCATCGAAGCCGCCGACACCGTGCAGGCGCAGAACGATTTCGTCGCCGCCGCCACCGCGCTCAACAAGGCGCAGTCGCAATTCGATCTGGCGCAGTTGCAGGACAAGCGCGCGCACGATCTGTTCGAAGGCAAGGCGGTGCCGCTGAAGGATTATCAGCAGACCCAGGCCGGACTGATCGCGGCGCAGAACGATCTGCGCTCGTCGACGACCGCGCTGGAAGCCGCGCGCAACCGGCTGCGCATCCTGGGGCTGAGCGAGGATGCCATCGCCGCGTTTCAGGACAAGGGCCGCATCAACCCCGAGACCACGATCTTCGCTCCGATCGCCGGCACCGTGGTTCAGCGCAAGATCGGGCCCGGCCAGTTCGTCAATGCCGGCGCCAGCGATCCGGTGTTCGTGATCGGCGATCTGTCGAGCGTGTGGCTCACCGCCTTCGTGCGCGAAACCGAAGCCACGCTGGTCTCGGTCGGACAGGACATCAGCTTCAGCGTGCTGGCGCTGCCGGGCCGCGCGCTGAGCGGCCGGATCAACTACGTCTCGGCGGCGCTCGATCCCACGACGCGCAGGCTGATGGTGCGCGCCACGATCGACAACCCCGACGGTCAGTTGAAGCCGGAGATGTTCGCCACCGTCACCCTCTATTCGGCCGCCGATCACCCCGCGGTGGGCGTGCCGAAAACCGCGTTGATCTACGAGGGCGACCAGGTCAGGGTCTGGGTCGCGCATGACGACAGGACCATCGAACTGCGCATGATCAAGCCGGGACTGATCAGCGGAGCGCTGGTCGAGGTTGCGGGCAACCTCAATCCCGGCGAGCGCATCGTCACCAAGGGCAGCCTGTTCATCGACCGCGCGGCGTCGGGCAGCTAGAGCATGATCCGGAAAAGCGGGCACCGGTTTTCCGAAAAGATCACGCTCAAACGTGAGGATGGAGCGGGATGACGATTCGAAGAGAAGTCATCGCGCTCTAAGCCTCATCCAGGCTATTGGGCCCGCGCGCTCCCGTCCCGAAGGATCCGATGGATCGTCTCGTTGCCCTTGCCGTCAACCGCCGTTTCCTGATGGTCGGCCTGTTCGCCGTCGTGATGATCGGCGGGCTGATCGCGTTCAAGCAGTTGAACATCGAAGCCTACCCCGATCCGACGCCGCCGATGGTCGACATCGTCACCCAGTCGCCGGGGCTGTCGTCCGAAGAGATCGAACGCTACATCACCATACCGATCGAGACCCAGGTCGCGGGCATCAAGAACCTACGCACCATCCGCACCATCTCGCTTTACGGTTTGTCCGACGTCAAACTGCAATTCTCGTTCGACTACACCTATGACGAGGCGCTGCAGCAGGTGCTGAACCGGCTGTCGCAATTGCCGCCGCTGCCCGGCAATGCGCAGCCGGGAATTTCCCCGCTTAGTCCGATCGGCGAGATCTTCCGCTACCGGCTGGTCGGACCGCCGAACTACAGCGTGCTCGATTTCAAGACGCTGCAGGACTGGGTGCTGCAACGGCGGTTTCGCGCGGTGCCCGGCGTGATCGACGTCACCGGCTGGGGCGGCAAGACCAAGACCTACGAGATGCAGGTCGATTTTGCGAAACTGATCGCGTACGGCCTGACGCTGCCGCAATTGCTGCAAGCGGTCGGCAATTCCAACATCAATGTCGGCGGCAATACCGTCGATATCGGCGCGCAATCCGCGGTGGTGCGCGGCGTCGGGCTGATCCGCACCATCGACGACCTCGCCACGACCATGGTGTCGGCGAGCAACGGCAATCCGGTGCTGGTGCGCGACGTCGCCGCCGTCACCGTCGGCGAGAAGCCGCGGCTAGGCATCGCCGGGATCGGGCAGGACGACGACATCGTGCAGGGCATCGTGCTGATGCGGCGCGGCGAGCAGAGCTCGCCGACCATCGCGCGGGTCGAGCAGATGGTCGCATCGATCAACGCCTCGAGCATCCTGCCGCCCGGGGTGAGGATCGAGCGCATCTACGACCGCAAGGACCTGATCGACACCACCACCAGCACCGTGCTGCACAACATGGTGGTCGGCATTCTCCTGATTGTGCTGCTGCAATGGATGTTTCTCGGCGACCTGCGCAGCGCGCTGATCGTCGGCGCGACCATTCCGTTCGCGCTTTTCTTCGCGGTCATCATCCTCGTGCTTCGAGGCGAATCCGCCAACCTGCTGTCGGTCGGCGCGATCGATTTCGGATTGATCGTCGACGCCACCGTGATCATGGTCGAGGCGATCTTCCGGCGGCTGTCGCAGACCACCGAATTGTCCGAGGCGGAACGCGGCGAGATCTCGTCGCAAACCATCATGGGCATGAAGAGCCACGCCATTCTCGGCGCGGCCGCCGACGTTTCGCGGTCGATCTTCTTTGCCGCGGCCATCATCATCGCGGCGTTCCTGCCGCTGTTCACGCTGAGCGGCGTCGAGGGCAACATCTTCGGCCCGATGGCGAAGACCTATGCGTATGCGCTGGCCGGCGGCCTGATCGCGACCTTCACGGTCACGCCGGCGCTGAGCGCGATCATCCTGCCGTCGCATATGCACGAGACGGAAACGTGGGTGATGCGGATGCTGCACCGGCTCTATATGCCGGTGCTGGAATGGGCTGTCGAGCACCGGCATATAG
>CAXUBE010000106.1:0-8167 GCA_964249215.1 uncultured Rhodopseudomonas sp.
GCTCGGCGCATCGGCCGTGGCCTATGTGCCGGCGGTGATGCATGTCGGCGCGTCGCGCTGGTTCGCGATCGGACCGGTCGCGGTGCAGGCGAGCCGCGTTCTGCTCTATGCGGTGTATTTCGTGGCCGGCGTCGGGATCGGCGCGATCGGCTTCGACAAGGGGCTGCTGGCGGGGGACGGCGCGCTGGCGAAACGCTGGCGAGTATGGCTCGCGGCGACGGTCGCGAGCTATCTGTGCATCGTCGGCCTCGTCTATGTGCGGCACGATCTGTTGGCCGACGTCAACCACCCGCCGGCCTGGTGGCTGGTCGGCTACGCGCTGGCGTTTGTGAGCTACAGCGCGGCGCAGACCTTCAACATGCTGGCGCTGTTCCTGCGATTCAACAATCACGGCGGCAGCGTGTTGGATCCGCTGCGCGACAGCGCCTATGGCATCTATCTGATCCACTACATTCCGGTGCTGTGGCTGCAATACGGGCTGTTCGATCTCGATTTGGCGCCGCAGCCTGTCGCCAACGCCATTCTCAAGGCGGCCATCGTGCTGACGCTGACGCTGGCGCTGAGCTGGGCCGCGACCGCGGCGCTGCGCAGAATTCCCGGCGCGACGCGGGTGCTGTAGGCGCTCCGACAACGTCATTGCGAGACATTCTTGCGCCGAAGCAATCCTGTCTTTCTTAAATGACGGCTGCTCAACCCTTCCCGCCCATGTAGGCCGGCAGCCAGCTTTCATGCGCGCTCCGCAGCGCCGCGACGTGAACCGCGCGCTCATCGCCGATCGCAATGCTGTGGCCGCCGGTGATGCCGATCTGCACGCAGGGCACCGCGACCGCGTTCAGCTTGGTCATCACGCCGAGCAGTTCATCCTCCGGCACCGTGACGATGTAACGCGCCTGGTCCTCGCCGAACCACCACGCGTGCGGCACGATCGCGTCCGGCGCCGCGTCGAGCACGGCGCCGATACCGGACGCCATCACCATCTCGGCGAGCGCGATCAAGAGGCCGCCGTCGGAGAGGTCGTGCACCGCGGTGGCGGTGCCCGCATGGATCATGCCGCGCACCACGTCGCCGTTGCGCCTCTCGGCCGCGAGATCGACCGGCGGCGGTGCGCCCTCCTCGCGGCCGCAGACATCGCGCAGGTAGCAGGACTGGCCGAGCCAGCCGTGATGCGCGCCGATCAGCAGGATCCCCTCGCCTTCGGCCTTGAACGCCAGCGTCGCCGATCTGGTGAAGTCATCCAGCAGGCCGACGCCGCCGATCGAGGGTGTCGGCAGGATGCCGCGGCGGTTGGTCTCGTTGTAGAGCGAGACGTTGCCGGACACGACCGGGAAATCCAGCGCGATGCAGGCCTCCGCGATGCCTTTGAGGCAGCCGACGAACTGGCCCATGATCTCGGGCCGCTCCGGATTGCCGAAATTGAGGTTGTCGGTGATCGCCAGCGGCCGGCCCCCGACCGCGGTGATGTTGCGCCAGGCTTCGGCCACCGCCTGCTTGCCGCCTTCATAGGGGTCCGCCTCGCAATAGCGCGGCGTGACGTCGACGGTCAGCGCGAGGCCCTTCGGGCCGTCCTCGATCCGCACCACCGCGGCATCGCCGCCGGGGCGCTGCACGGTGTTGCCGCCGATGACGTGGTCGTATTGCTCCCACACCCAGCGCTTGCTGCACAGTTCCGGCGTCGCGATCAGCCGTTCCAGCGCGTCCGCGATCGGCATCGGCGCCACGATGTCGCGCGCGTGAATCACGGGCAGATGCGGCGACGGCAGATGAGGGCGATCATATAGCGGCGCCTCGTCGCCCAATTCCTTGATCGGCAGGTCCGCCATCACCTTGCCGCCGTGCCTGACCACGAAACGCTTGCCCGGCGTGGTCCGGCCGACCACGGCGAAGTCGAGCCCCCATTTGCGGAAGATCGCCTCGGCTTCCTTTTCCTTTTCGGGCTTCAGCACCATGAGCATGCGCTCCTGGCTTTCCGACAGCATCATCTCGTAGGCGCTCATGCCGGTCTCGCGCGTCGGCACCGCGTCGAGGTCGAGATCGACGCCGAGATCGCCCTTCGCGCCCATCTCCACCGCCGAACAGGTCAGCCCGGCCGCGCCCATGTCCTGAATCGCGATCACGCAATCCGCCGCCATGATCTCGAGGCAGGCCTCCAGCAGCAGCTTTTCCGCGAACGGATCGCCGACCTGCACGGTCGGGCGCTTCTCGGCGCTGTCGTCGTCGAACTCGGCCGAGGCCATCGAGGCGCCATGGATGCCGTCGCGGCCCGTTTTCGAGCCGAGATAGACGATCGGCATGTTCACGCCGGACGCCGCGGCAAGGAAGATCTTGTCGGCATCCGCAAGCCCGACCGCCATCGCGTTGACCAGGATGTTGCCGTCATAGCGGGTGTGGAAACGCATCTGCCCGCCCACCGTGGGCACGCCGAACGAATTGCCGTAACCGCCGACGCCGGCGACCACGCCCGACACCAGATGCCGCGTGCGCGGATGCTCCGGCGCGCCGAACGAGAGCGCATTGAGGCAGGCGATCGGCCGCGCGCCCATGGTGAAGACGTCGCGCAGAATGCCGCCGACGCCGGTGGTCGCGCCCTGATACGGCTCGATGAAGCTCGGATGGTTGTGGCTTTCCATCTTGAACACGATGGCCTGATTGTCGCCGATGTCGATCACGCCGGCGTTCTCGCCCGGCCCCTGCAGCACCCACGGCGCCTTGGTGGGAAGCCCGCGCAGATGAATGCGCGAGGATTTGTACGAGCAGTGCTCGTTCCACATCGCCGAAAAGATGCCGAGTTCGGTGAATGTCGGCACCCGGCCGATCAGGTCGAGAATGCGCCGGTACTCGTCGGGCTTGAGGCCGTGCGCGGCGACGAGGTCGGGCGTGATCGCGGGGTCGGTGGACGGCATATCGAGGCTATTCCCGGAACGCTGATGGACGGCCGGCGACGGACGCGGGCGGTCTGACGTTGCCCGTTCTTAGGAAGATCGGTCCGGCGGGGGAAGCGATTTTTGCACGGCTTTGCGCCGGGCGCGCGTCTCGCCCGACATCACATCCGCAGCCATTGCTTGATCCTGCCATAGCGCATCACGGCTCGCCACGCCCGCGAGGAGCGGATCGCGTCGAGTTCGCGGCGGCTTGCGGCCAGCGCGGATTGCAGCGCGCGGTTTTCGCCGCGGCCGATGTTCAATTCCGACAATGCGGCGTCATGCGCGCGGCGGCTCGAAGCCAATGCCGACTGCATCGCGCGGCGCTCGCTTTGCGACGAGGCCACGGCGTTTTGCAAAGCGTGGATTTCACCGCGGGCCGAAGCCGCAGAAGCCTGCGCCGCCTGCAACTCGCCGCGGCTTGCGGCGAGCTGCGCGTGCAGATTCGCAACGTCGCGATCGTCGCGCGCACGTTGCGCACGCAGCGCCTGGTCGCGCTCGGCGATGTCGGCGGTGAGTTGGTCGTTCGCCGCAACGAGCGCCGCGACCTGGCCCTCCAACTCGTGGCTGCGCTGCGATGCCTCGGCGGCGAGGCCTACCGCTTCGCCGCGCTTGATCTCGGCGTCGATCCTGGATTTGAAGGCCGGCGCCAGGAAGCGAAGATATTGCGAGGCGGCCGACATCTGCTCGGTCGCGAACGGCGACAGCACGGCATTTCGGCGGTCGGCGTCCGCGATCGCCTGCTGATACAGCGACAGCCAGTCGTCGACGGCGGAGGTAAGGCAGGACTCCGCGCGGATCAGATCGCTGACCCGCTCCGCATCCTGCGCATCGTACCGCGCAAGCTCGGCGAGGATATTCTCCGGCGTGATGGTTTGCGCCTGCAATGTCCGCACGCCGAAATTCAACGAACGCAAATGCTCGAAATCATCGGACGTGACCATGCCGGCGAGGCCAGCGTGATCGGCGACGATAACCGCGGCGCCGCAAGCCATCGCCTCGATGGCGCACCGGGCCTTTGCAAAAACGATGTCGTATTCCGCCAATACCTGTTCCGGGGCCTGATGCGGGTTGCCCGAATGGATGCCGAGAATATCGACCCGATCGATGCCGAAGGCGGCGCAGGCGCGCTTGATCGCGCGGGTGCGGGAATCGTCCAGCGCCGCGGAATTGCTGAAGATCAGCGCCGACCGCGGCCGGGTCGCCCAACCGCGCCGCTGCGTGAACCGCGTCGTGTCGACGAAGTTGCGGATGACGCGCACGTTGTGCGGCGAGATGCCCTTGGTGGTCAGCAGCCGCTCGCGGCACAGTTCATCGACCGCGACGTAATGCGCGATGGTCGGAAACAGCGGCGGCAATTCCTCCCACGGCAGCCAGCCATGGCAGATGTAGATCGCAGGCGTGCGCGGAAACCGCAGCACCGCGGTCATCGTCTCGAGATGATGTTGACCGTGAATGACGTCCGGCGGCTGCGAGAGCTTGGCGAGGTCGTCGATCACCGGCACGGTGGCGCGTTCAAGTTCGGCCGCGGCGTCGCCGAGCAACGGACTGTAGGCGATCGGAAAGTGGCCGCGCTTGATCAGTTCGATCGCGACGTCGCGCAGATACAGTTCGGAGCCGGCCCGCCACGACAACGTGTTGTTGGTCAGGAGGATGCGCAGGCCGCGCCGCGGCTGGGTCGCTTCGGGCACGGCATCCGTCATTCCGGGTCCGCCGCCCGGACCCGCGCCGCATCGCCATAGACAACCGCACCCGGCGGCACGTCGGAGGCGACCACGCTGCCCGCGCCGATGACGGCGCCCGCACCGATCAAGACGCCCGGCAGCAAGACGCTGCCGCCGCCGATTTTCGCGCCCCGGCAGACCCGCGGAAAATGACTGGCGCCGGAGCCCTGCAGCCTGTCGTTGAGCGTCGTCACGCCGGGCCCGATGAAAACGCCGTCCTCGATGACGACGCCGCGCGTGATATGGCAACCGGTCTGGACCGAGACGTCATTGCCGATCCGGCAGTCGCAAATATTGCAATGCGAGCCGATCGTGGTACGCGACCCGATCACCGCGCCCGAATGGATCAGCGTGAACGAGCCGACGCGCGAGCCCGCACCGATGGCAACGTTCGGCTGCACTTCGACAAGCGATGCGTTGTAGAAATGCACCTGCGGAAACCGCTGCTCCAGCAAGGCGACGAGGAATTGTTCGCGGGGCGCTTTGTCCACTTGGGAAAGTCCGGTGTTGTTGCGGCATCGGGCAACGGGGGTCCGATGCCGGCGAGCTTTGCCGAGACTAGAACGTGATGGCTTTCCTTCGATTCGTCATCCCGCTCTATCGTTATGTTCGAGCACGATCTTTTTCGGAAAGCCGCTACCTGCTTTCCGGATCATGCTAGCACTTTGTGCGGCTTTTATTCGACGCGGAAGATGCCGCAATGGCCCAGTGCGATTCATCGCGAACTTGTGTTCGCCGCCGCGCGTCATCGATGCATTTTCCGAAACCAGTCGTCAAACGCGCATCCGGTGACGCGTACACTGGAAAACGCGAGCCTGGCCGGAATACGGAAGCCTTTCGGCAGGCCGCCCTGAATGGCGAATCGACCAAGGTCATAGAGACGATCAGCCGGCGTCGCCGCGGTGATTGCGCAGATCACCGCATCGATATCGTCATCGCTTTCGATGTTGCTCTGGACGTTCAACCGGCCGCAAAGGACCCGCAGCGCATCGAGCCCGTTCGGACCTTTGTAAGCTCCGGCTTCAATGTCGAGAAGCTTCAAGGTCCCGGCGGGATAAGCCTCGAACAACCTCTTTCCGAGCTGATGTCCGAATTTTCCGGCGCGCATGATGGCGGCGAAGCGCGCCACGGGTGCGCCGATGCGATCGGCGAATGGCGGCATTGCGCCGATCGCGTGATCGATGGGCCGCCGCGTGAGCTGCCAGATTGCGTGCGCGGTTTTCGCGCCCGGCAGCCCTTGGAGGTCGATGGGAATATCCACCGCGACGCAGCCGATCTGCAGGCATTGCAACATGACCCGCGCCTCGGCGGGCAACACGTCCGCCAGCGCATCGCTCGTTTTCCGCTTCTGCGATAGCGCAGAACCGCGAAGCAGGGTCGCCGCGATCGTATCGCCGTCGATCTCGACAAAGGCGAGGGATGTCTTGCCCGTCGTATAGCCCGAAAAATCGATGCCGACGCCGATATTCATGAATTCCAGCCGTCCGCTTTGGATGCGCGACGAGGCGGGCGAGCCGGGCCCGCCCCGGCGCTCATTTTCCCCGATGCGCCTCGTAGTAGGCGCGCAACACCGCGTTCATCCGCGTCAGATGGCCTTTGCCTTCCTTCTTGAACCAGTCCAGCACGTAGTTGTCGATGCGCAGATGAACCGACGTCGTCCGCTTGCCTCCGCGATAAAGCACGGCGGTCTTCCAGAATTCGTCCGGAGGATCGAACTTCGTGGCATCGGGACGCGTTTCATAAACTTCGCCGCGCTCGCGCATCTTACGAAGATCTTCGAGCGAGTATTGTCTGATATCTTTTCCGGCCTCGCTCTCCGACTTCCCAGGCCGAGATGATGCGGCGGTTCTCGCCGCGCCATGTGAACGCGACGACGTAAGAGCGGCGTTCGAACGCGCCGATGGCGAGGTGACGCGCTTCTTCCGCGGTGTTTCTGCCGTCTTTGCCTTCGGCATACTCGCCCTCGAAGATTTCAGGAACGATGGCGAAGTCGACACCATGCTTGGCGACGTTTGCCAGGCGCTTGTCTTCGTCCCATTCGAACATCTATGTACACTTTTTGTGTACACAATTCAAGCCGCCCGCTCCAGATGCGCGACCAGGCCCGCGAACAGGCCGCGGCCGTCGGTGCAGCCCATGGCGTCCTCCACGTGGTTTTCCGGATGCGGCATCATGCCGAGCACGTTGCCGCGGTCGTTGACGATGCCGGCGATCGAGCGCGCCGCGCCGTTGTGGTTGCTGGGCTCGCCGACGCTGCCGTCCGCCGCGCAATAGCGATACAGCACGCGGCCGTCGCCTTCGAGCCGCGCCACGGTCTCGTCATCGGCCGCGTAGTTGCCTTCGCCATGCGCGACCGGCACCCGGATCACCTGCTTGGGCTTGTAGCCGCGGGTGAACGGCGAATCCGATCGCTCGACCTTGAGGTGCACGTCGCGGCAGATGAATTTCAACCACGCGTTGCGCATCAGCACGCCGGGCAGCAGCCCCGATTCGCACAGGATCTGGAATCCGTTGCAGACGCCGAGCACCAGCCCGCCATCGCCGGCGAATTTGCGCACCGCATCCATCACCGGCGCGCGCGCGGCGATCGCGCCGCAGCGCAGATAGTCTCCGTAGGAGAAGCCGCCGGGCACCACCACGAGGTCGGTGCCTTTCGGCAGCCCGGTGTCGGCGTGCCAGACCATCGCCGGTTGATGTCCGGATACCAGCCGGAGCGCGCGCGCCATGTCGCGCTCGCGGTTGATGCCGGGAAAGACGAGGATCGCTGATTTCATCGCCGCCAATATTTCGTCGCGCCAGGCCTAGCTCAGAACTTCGACCCGGTAATTCTCGATCACCGTGTTTGCCAGCAGCCGGTCGGCGGCGTCCTTCAACGCGGCCTCGGCCGCGGCCCGGTCGGCGCCGGCAAGCTCGATGTCGAACACCTTGCCCTGGCGCACGCTGGCGACGCCCTCCACGCCGAGCGATTTCAGCGCGCCCTCGATCGCCTTGCCCTGCGGATCGAGGATGCCGGATTTCAGCGTGACGGTGACGCGCGCTTTCATGACGAACCTGTCGCAGTCATGGCCGGGCCTGTCCCGGCCATCCACGTCTTGCGACGTGACAAAAGAAGACATGTATGCCCGGCACAAGGCGGGGCATGACGACGCGACTTTGAAACTAGCTCTTCACCAGCACCGGGCCGCTTCCCGCGGGGCGCTCGTTCTCCATCAGGATGCCGAGCCGTCTTGCGACTTCGGTATAGGCTTCCAGCAGCCCGCCGAGATCCCGGCGGAAACGGTCCTTGTCGAGCTTCTCGTTCGACTTGATGTCCCACAGCCGGCAGGAATCCGGCGAGATCTCGTCGGCGACGATGATCCGCATCATCTCGTTTTCGAACAGCCGGCCGCATTCCATCTTGAAATCGACCAGGCGGATGCCGATGCCGAGAAACAGCCCGGTGAGGAAATCGTTGACGCGGATCGCAAGCGCCATGATGTCGTCGATCTCCTGCGGCGTCGCCCAGCCGAACGCGGTGATGTGCTC
>CAXUBE010000107.1:0-8075 GCA_964249215.1 uncultured Rhodopseudomonas sp.
CGCGCACGTCGTGCGCGCCCTTGCGGGCGTGCAGCGTGATGCGCCGCCGGCCGGCGCCGTGCGCGTCGACCAGCGGCGCGACCTCGCACGTGATATCGGCCTGCCGCAGCGTCTCGACCACCAAAGCGCGCTTCCAGGCGCGATACGCATCCGGCTGCCAATGCTGGATCGCGCAGCCGCCGCAGACGCCGAAATGCGGACAGAACGGCGCGATCCGTTCCGGACTCGGCGTATCGATGCGCATGAGGCGCCGGCGATCGGGATGGCCGGGCTCGGGCTCGGCGGCGACGCGCTCGCCCGGCAGCGTGTAGCGCACGAACACCGAAGCGCCGGCGACCTGCGCGACGCCGTCGCCGTGATGGCCGACGCGCTCGATCGCAAGCGTGTCAACCACGACGCGCGCCGAGAAAGAACTCCGCATTGCCGTCGCCGCCCGGAATCGCCGACGGGAATGTCTCGATGCCGTCGCAGCCGAGCGAGGCGGCGAACGCGGCGATCTCCTCGCACACCGCGCGATGCACGCCGGCGTCGCGGATGACGCCGCGCTTGGAATGCCGCCGCGGCGCCTCGAATTGCGGCTTGATCAGCGCCAACAACTGCGTCGGCGCCGCGGCAAGCTCGAGCGCCGCCGGCAGCACCGCCTTCAGCGAGATGAAGCTGACGTCGATCGCGACCACGTCCGGCCGCGCCGGCAGCCGGCGGTTTTGCAGGCTGCGGATGTCGGTTTCTTCCATCGAGACGATCCTGCCGTGGCCGTGCAGCGAGGCGTGCAGTTGCGCGCGGCCGACATCGACGGCGAACACCAGCGCGGCGCCGTTGGCGAGCAGCACCTCGGTGAAGCCGCCGGTTGAAGCGCCGACGTCGAGGCAGACGCGGTCCTCGATCGCGATCGGATAGCGTTCCAGCGCGGCCGCGAGCTTGACGCCGCCGCGCGAGACCCAAGGGTGCGCGGGCCGCGCGTCGATCAGCGCATCGGCGGCGATCGCTTCGGAGGCTTTCGCGACCGGCTTGCCGTTCGCTACCACGAAGCCGGCGTCGATCGCGGCCTGCGCGCGGGCGCGGCTTTCGAACAGCCCGCGCTCGACCAGCACGACATCCGCGCGCTTGCTCGTGGTCACGCGCCCGCCGGGCCTTACGCCAGCTTGACGGTCTCGGCCGCGACGTCCTTGCCGAGCGCCTCGAACACCTTCGTGACGATGCCCTTGGCGTCGAGGCCGGCGCGGGCATACATCGCCGCCGGGGTGTCGTGGTCGAGGAACACGTCGGGCAGCACCATCGCGCGCATCCGCACGCCGCCGTCGAGCAGGCCGTGTTCGGCCAGCGTCTGCATCACATGGCTGCCGAAGCCGCCGATCGAGCCTTCCTCGATGGTGATCAGGATCTCGTGGGTGCGCGCCAGCTTCAGGATCATGTCGAGGTCGAGCGGCTTCATGAAGCGCGCGTCCGCGATCGTCGTCGACAGACCGTGCGCGGCGAGTTCGTCGGCGGCCTTCTCGCATTCGGCCAAACGCGGGCCGAACGACAGCAGCGCGACCTTGCTGCCGGCGCGGATGATGCGGCCCTTGCCGACCTCCAGCGCCACGCCGGCCTCGGGCATCTCGATGCCGCGGCCTTCGCCGCGCGGATAGCGCACCGCGCTCGGGCGGTCGTTGATCGCCACCTGGGTCGCGACCATGTGCACGAGGTCGGCCTCGTCCGCCGCGGCCATGATCACGAAATTCGGCAGGCAGCCGAGATAGGCGTTGTCGAACGAGCCCGCATGGGTGGCGCCGTCGGCGCCGACCAGCCCCGCGCGGTCGATCGCGAAGCGCACCGGCAGGCTCTGGATCGCGACGTCGTGCACCACCTGGTCGTAGCCGCGCTGCAGGAAGGTCGAATAGATCGCGCAGAACGGCTTGAAGCCTTCGGTGGCGAGCCCCGCGGCGAAGGTCACCGCGTGCTGCTCGGCGATGCCGACGTCGAACGAGCGCGCGGGGAACGCCTTCTGGAACAGGTCGATGCCGGTGCCGGACGGCATCGCCGCGGTGATGCCGACGATCTTGTCGTCCTTCTGCGCTTCCTTGACGAGGCTCGCGCCGAACACGTTCTGGTACGACGGCGCGTTGGACTTGGCCTTGGCCTGGGTGCCGGTCGCGACGTCGAACTTGACCACGGCGTGGTACTTGTCGGCGGAGGCCTCGGCCGGGCCGTAGCCCTTGCCCTTCTGGGTCACGACATGGACCAGGATCGGCCCGGTCTCCATGTCGCGGACGTTCTGCAGCACCGGCAAGAGATGATCGAGATTGTGGCCGTCGATCGGGCCGACGTAGTAGAAGCCGAGTTCCTCGAACAGCGTGCCGCCGCCGACCATGAAGCCGCGCGAATATTCCTCGACCCGCCCGGCGCGGTCCGCGATCAGCTTCGGCAGATGCTTGCCGAGCTGCTTGCCGGCCTCGCGCAGCGAGCGGTAGGTCTTGCCGGAATACAGCCGCGACAGATAGGCCGACATCGCGCCCACCGGCGGGGCGATCGACATGTCGTTGTCGTTGAGGATGACGATCAGCCGCGAATTCATCGCGCCGGCATTGTTCATCGCCTCGTAGGCCATGCCGGCGGACATCGAGCCGTCGCCGATCACCGCGATGACGTTGTTCTTGGCGCCGGCGAGATCGCGCGCCACCGCCATGCCGAGGCCGGCGGAAATCGAGGTCGAGGAATGCGCCGCGCCGAACGGGTCGTAGTCGCTCTCGGTGCGCTTGGTGAAGCCGGAGAGACCGCCGCCGGTGCGCAGCGTGCGGATGCGGTCGCGCCGTCCGGTCAGGATCTTGTGCGGATAGGCCTGGTGGCCGACGTCCCAGATCAGCCGGTCGCGCGGGGTGTCGAACACGTAGTGCAGCGCGGTGGTGAGTTCGACCACGCCGAGGCCCGCGCCGAAATGGCCGCCGGTCACCGACACCGCGTCGATGGTCTCCTGGCGCAATTCGTCGGCGACCTGCCGGACCTGGTCGATCCCGAGCCTGCGCAGATCTTCCGGCGTGCGGATGGTGTCGAGAAGCGGCGTCTTGCTCATGTCGGTCACGGCGATATCCCAGTCTCAGCAATGGGCAAGGGTGACGCCCCGATGACGAACGGTCCGGACCTCGCCTGCTGGAGCCCCACCCGACCCCGCTTCCCGCAAACGGGGGAGATGATCGTTCGAATCCTAGCCTCGGCTTCGTCGGATCGAAGTGACCTGCGTCACTTTAACCCCGCAGTCCGTCCGCCAAGTCCGTCGCGTTGCCGTCCCGTCGTTACGGAAGACGCCAGCTTCAGCGCATAGCAATTCTAGTCTTACACCAAAGTGCAAACCAAAGCCAACCGGCGCGCCGCCCAGCGGTTGATCATGCCGCGCAATATCGCGGCCGGGTTCACGCCATGTTCCCGACCGGGAACCCACGGTTGGTTCTGCCGGAAGGCCCCGAAGCGGCCGTTGATGGCGCGGCGCGCGACGGCGCTAAAGCGGCACCGTGCCGCTGGCCGCGCCCGAGGCGTCGGTGGTGATCTTGTCGACCCGCGCTTCGGCCTGCCGCAGCAACTCCTCGCAGCGGCGCTTCAGCGCCTCGCCGCGCTCGTAGATCGTGACGGATTCCTCGAGCGGCACCTTGCCGTCTTCGAGGCGTTTGACGATGGTCTCGAGTTCCTCGATCGCGCGCTCGAAGCTGAGCCCGGAGACATCCGCGGCGGTGGCGTCGACCATGGCATGCTCCTGCAGGGGGAATGGACGACGGGTCAGGCGCCCATCAGCGTGGTGACGTGGGCGGCGACCGATTCCGTCAGGCCCTGCAAGTCATAGCCGCCCTCCAGCACCGAGACAATCCGCCCGCCTGCGGTCGCATCCGCGACATCCATCAGCTTCTTCGTGACCCAGGTGAAATCGCCGGCTTCGAGATTGAGGCTGGCGAGCGGGTCGCGGTAGTGCGCGTCGAAGCCCGCGGAGATGATGATCAGTTCGGGCGCGAATTTCCGCAGTTGCGGCAGGATCAGATTGTCGAACGCGGCGCGGAATTTGGCGCCGCCGTCCTCCGAGGCCAGCGGCGCGTTGACGATGGTGTCGAACTCGCCGCGCTCGCCGCTCGCGCCGGTGCCGGGAAACAGCGGCATCTGGTGCGTCGAGCAGTACATCACGGTCTTGTCGTCCCAGAAGATGTCCTGCGTGCCGTTGCCGTGGTGGACGTCGAAATCGACCACCGCGGCGCGGGTGATGCCATATCTGCGCTGCGCGTAGCGCGCGGCGATCGCGGCGTTGTCGAAGAAACAAAAGCCCATCGGCTTGGCGGTCTCGGCGTGATGGCCGGGCGGGCGGCTCGCGACAAAGGCGTTGTGCGCCCTGCCGGTCATCACCGCGTCGGTCGCGGCGACCGCGCCGCCGACGCCGCGCAACGCCGCCTCCCACGTTCCCGGCGACATCGAGGTATCGCCGTCGAGATAGACGAGGCCGCTGGTCGGCGCGACGTGGCGCAGTTCGCCGATGTAATGGTCGCTGTGGCACAGCGCGACGTCTTCCAGCGCGCCGAGCGGCGTCTCGTCGCGTTGCAGCGCGTCGAACCGCTCCGCGCTCAGCGCGCGGTCGACCGCGCGTAAGCGATCCGCGCGCTCGGGGTGGCCCTCCGGCGTCGCGTGGTCGAGAAACGCGGAATGGGTCAGCAGAAGCGTCGTCATGCGAAAGCCTTGCGCGCGCGATGCGCGGTTGTTGTCACGATGCCGCAATGTAAAGGCTGGCGGAACGTTCCGAAAGGGCGGGGCGCGTGCCGCGACGGCGTCGGAATCAGCATGCTCACTCGAGCCGCCTGATGCGCGCGAGCGGCATCGGCGTCAGCGGAGAGCTCGACTTGACATACTGAAACAGCGCGTCGGCATCATAGACCCCGACGCGGGGTGCAATGCCGGCAGTGAACGCGGTAAATCCGTCGCCGCCGAGCGAGAGATACTCGTTGACGGTGACGCGATAGATCATGTCAGGATCGATCGGCCGGCCGTCGAGCCGCATCTCGCTCACGCGCTGGCCCTCCGCGGCCTTCGCATCCCACGCGTAGCTGAAACCGCGCGATATCTGCAGGATGCGAGGACGCGTCGGATCGCGCCATTGCTGCTCCAGCGCGGCCCTGATCTGCGCGCCGCGAAAACCGAGCGTCACCAGTTGATTGCGGAACGGCTGGCTCGCGAACACGTCGCCATAGCTGACGGCGCCGTCGGCCAGGCCGGCGATGTCGTTGCGGATGCCTCCCGGATTGGTCATCGCGATCTGCGCGCCGGCATCGGCGGCGGTGGCCGCAAGCTGCGCATCCGCGATCACGTCGCCGAGCGGGCTTTCGCCGGCGGCATTGGGCACGCGCGACAGCGCCGCGGTGACGCGCCCGGCGGGACGCGCGGCAATCGGGCCGGCGAGCCTGTCATAGGCCGCGATCAGTTCGGTCTGCCGCGGGTCTTTTGCGAGGACCGCGCTGTGAACGATGACGTTGTCGGCGCGCGCGCTCGCGACGTCGCGCGTCACCGGGTCGAGCGTGAGGTCGATCGTGGTGACGATGGTGCCGTATTTGTCGCCGCTTGTGACGAGGCGGCCGTCGATCTCGCAGACATAGGCGCGGTGGGTGTGGCCGGTGATGACGACATCGACCGCCTTGTCGAACGCCTTCACGATGTCGACGATCGGGCCGGAGACGCCCGGACATTCGTTGTAGTCGCCGCTCGGGAAACCGCCTTCATGGATCAGCACCACGATCGCCTCGACGCCGCGCGCTTTCAATTCCGGCACCAGCGCGTTGACGGTCGCGGCCTCGTCGCGAAACGACAGGCCGGCGACGCTGCGCGGCGACACCAGGCCCGGCGTGCCTTTCAGCGTGAGCCCGATAAAGGCGACGCTCACGCCGCCGAATTCGCGGATCGCGTAGGGCGGAAACACGGTGCCGCCGGTCGACGTGTCGATCGTGCTGGCGGCGAGATATCCGAACGTCGCGCCGGCGAACGGATGCGGACCCTGGCATTTGTCCACCGGATGGCAGCCGCCGTTCTGCATCCGCAGCAGTTCGTCCTTGCCTTCGTCGAATTCGTGATTGCCGACCGACGCCAGTTCGAGCCCCATCAGCGACAGCGCCTCGATGGTCGGCTCGTCGTGGAACATCGCCGACAGAAACGGGCTCGCGCCGATCAGATCGCCGGCGGCGACGAACACGCTGTTCGGATGGCCGTCGCGCAATTGCGCCACCAATGTCGCGATCCGTTCGGCGCCGCCGGCCGGCACGGTGATCTTTTTTGTCGGATCGGCGGGATCGTTGATGGCGATGCCGCCGGGCGGCGGTTTCAGATTGCCGTGGAAATCATTGATCGCAAGAATGCGAAGCGCGACCGGCGCCGGCGGTTGTAAGGTCTGCCCCTGGGCGAATGTCATTGCGGCCTGGCTCAGCGCCATCAGCGCGGCGACCGGAATCCCGGACCGGATCATTTTTCGCGGCATGCGCGGCGGTTGGCGGGTGAAGAACCGCTCGAACGCCGCGACCGCAGCGTGGGTTTCATCCGCCGGCCGCCGCCGCAGCAGTTTCCGCGAAATCGGCACTGCAACCGATCGGTGACCATCAGGTGCCCGCGCATGCTAAACCTCTCCGAACGGCGATTGGCAGGGGCCGCGATCCAGCATACATGATCCGGCAGACCACAGAAACCGGCCGCGCCGGTTTTCAACCGAGGCGAAGCGATGCAGTTCACCGGTATCCACCATCTCACCGCGATCTCGGCGCGGCCGCGCGACAATCTTGCGTTCTACACCGGCGTGCTCGGCATGCGGCTGGTGAAGAAGACCGTCAACCAGGACGACGTCAGCGCGTATCACCTGTTCTACGCCGACGGCGAGGCCAACCCCGGCACCGACCTGACGTTCTTCGACTTTCGCGCGGCGCCGGAGCGGCGCGGCACCAATTGCATCTCGCGCACGGGGCTGCGCATTTCCGGCGAGGCGAGCTTCGCCTATTGGCACGACCGGCTGAAAGGCGCGGATGTGCCGGTGGCCGACGCGGCAGAGGTCGACGGCCGCATGACGCTGGCGTTCGAGGACGGCGAAGGCCAGCGCTTGGTGATGGTGGACGATGGCGGCGCGGGAAAATCTTCGCCCTGGGACAGAAGCCCGGTGCCGGCAGAGCATCAGATCCGCGGGCTCGGTCCGATCGTGCTCGAGGTCGCCGGCTTCGACCGGCTGGAACAGGTTCTCACCGAGGTGATGAACATGACGCGCGTCCGGGACTACGCGTCGCCTGACGCCAGCGCGCCGGTCCGCGTGTTCGCGATGGGCGACGGCGGAGCCGCCGCCGAACTGCACGTCGTCGAGCAAAAGGATGCGCCGATGGCGCGGCAGGGCGCCGGCGGCGTGCACCATGTCGCGTTCCGCACGCCGGACGAGGCCGGCTATCATGCCTGGGCGCGGCGTCTCGACGAGTTCGGCATCCGCAACAGCGGCGAGATCGACCGCTATTACTTCCGCAGTCTGTATTTTCGCGAGCCGAACGGCATCCTGTTCGAGATCGCCACCGACGGCCCGGGCTTCGCCACCGACGAGCCGATGGCGAGCCTCGGCGAGAAGCTGTCGCTGCCGCCGTTTCTCGAACCGCGCCGCGCGCAGATCGAAGCCGGCCTGAAGCCGCTGGGATGAAAAGCCAGAGCTAACAGGTCGGCCCAAGCGTCCCGTCATCGGCAATGCGACTTCCCCTCTCCCTCACGGGGAGAGGGACGCAGAACAGACGACGTGTTCGGTGCATGAGTTCGTTCCGTGAGAGACGTCGTTGCAAGGCGTTTCTTGCGCACACTACGCCGACGCCAGCAGCACGCGGTCGGCGGCGGCCATCGCCTCGGCGCCGTCGATCACGGTGCGCTCCAGCGCGCCGGCCTGCACCGCGATATTCTCGGCGAAGAACCGCGCCAGCATCGCGTAGCGCTGCGGATCGCCGCCGTCGAGCTTGCGCGCTGCGATCGCCTCGCCGGCCAGCATGCAGCCGCCGAGCGCGGAGCCGAACAGCCGCAGATACGGCGTGGCGCCCGCCAGCGCCTCATTCGGCGCGGAGCCGGCCTTCTCC
>CAXUBE010000108.1:0-2259 GCA_964249215.1 uncultured Rhodopseudomonas sp.
GCATCGCCAAGGAAGGCCGCAAATACGGCGTCTATCTCGGCCTCGTGACGCAGCGTCCGGCCGAACTCGACGCCACCATCATCTCCCAATGCAACACGCTGTTCGCGATGCGGCTCGCCAACGACCGCGACCAGGCGCTGTTGCGCTCGGCGGTGTCGGATGCCGCCGCCAATCTGTTGTCGTTCGTGCCTTCGTTGGGCACCCGCGAAGTGCTGGCGTTCGGCGAAGGCGTGGCGCTGCCGACCCGGTTGCGCTTCAAGGAAGTGCCGGCGCATCAATTGCCGCGCTCGGAGGCCACCATCGCGACGGTGCCCTCGGTCGCCGCCGGTCACGACATGCAATTCGTCGGCGCGGTGCTGGAGCGCTGGCGTGGCGCCACTTCGCACCGCGAGGTGCCGAACGATCCGGGCATCATGGAGCGCCCGGTCGCGCGCACCGTGGAGTCGCCGATGCTGCAGCCATCGCTCGGGCTCGATCCCGACCGCTTCTCGCTGCTGAAAAAGCCGCTGCGCTGATCGTTTTCCGCGACTGTTCGCGCACGTCGTCATCGCCTATGCTCGGAGTCAGCCCCGGCGCGCCGACCGATTTTGAGCCATGACCGATTCCGTCAAACGCTTTGCCGCTCCCGTTCTCGACACATTGCCGGACGACATCCGCGACCGCATTCTCGCGGTGCAGGAGAAATCCGGCTTCGTGCCGAACGTGTTTCTTTCGCTGGCCTATCGCCCGGACGAATTCCGCGCCTTCTTCGCCTATCACGACGCGCTGATGGAAAAGGACGGCGGCCTCACCAAGGCCGAGCGCGAGATGATCGTGGTCGCGACCTCCGCCGCCAACCAGTGCCATTACTGCGTGATCGCGCACGGTGCTATCCTGCGGATCCGCGCCAAGAACCCGCTGATCGCCGACCAGATCGCCGTCAACTACCGCAAGGCCGACATCACGCCGCGGCAAAAGGCGATGCTCGATTTCGCGATGAAGGTCAGCCGGCAGGCCGAGTCGGTGGCGGAGGCGGATTTCGGACAGCTTGCCGCCCACGGTTTCACCGACGACGACGCCTGGGACATCGCCGCCATCACCGCGTTTTTTGCGCTGTCGAACCGCATGGCGAACGTCACGGGCATGCGTCCGAACGACGAGTTCTATCTGATGGGCCGGCTGCCGAAGTAGCGGCGAGCCTCAGTCGTCGGACGCCGGTCCGCACCATCCCGGCAGGTAGACCGCGTCCTTGCCTTTCGCCAGCGTCAGCGCCTTGCCGACCGCCTTGGCAAAATCCGCCTCGACGCTGCGGCGCGACATCCGCCGCCGCAGGAAATCGGCCCACAGGAATTCGCTGAACGGCGTGGTGTCCTTGGCGTAGCCGCCGGCGCGGCGCAGTTCACCGGCGAGGCTGCGAAACGGGTCGTCCTTCAGCTCCGCGATCGACTTCGGAATCTCGCGGAAATGCCGCCGCTCGCCTTTGGCGTCATACGGATAAACCCAGCGGCGGTTGTCGAGCACGCCCCAGAACGCCGCGCGATTTACCATCGTGAGGTCGGCGATCACCGAGACCAGGATGTCCTTGACCCCCTCCTCGTGTAGCGCGCGGGCCAGATGGTGGTGATCGACGACGTAGTGCCGGCCGTCGGGGCCGAGCACCACGGGAATCTGGTGCTTGCCGAGCGATTCGGCCTGCTTGCGCTTCGACTTACGCGCGCGCCAGCGTTTGCGCTTCTCGCGCACCTCCCGCATGCCGACCGTCATCTGGGTCGGCCGCAGCGACGAGATAGGGACCGGCTGTAGGATCGGCTCGCGGGTGTTGGTCATGGTCGCTTGGCGATCTTGCAAAATCTGCGGCGGACGATCGAGTATGCCATGGCGGTCTTGACGAACAAGTCACGACGCCGCGGAAAATCGCGACCGGCTCGATCCTACGAGACCGGCCGGCATCGACATATCTTCGTGAGGCGAGTCGTTTCAGCCACCATTACGCCGACATTCTCGGCATTGGTCATGATACCTTAATCGAAGGTCGACAGTGCCGGTTCCAAAACACCGGCGGGACCGAGCGGTTGTTGCATTCGTACCCTGCGCGGTTTAACTGACCCGCGCATCCGAAGATGTGTTACGACGCCATGGGCAACAGCGCGGACCGCCGACCGTGAACAACCAGCGCTCCAGCATTTCCGACGACGAGCATCGCGTGCTGCAATTCCGGCCGCGCCCTTCGGCGACGTCGGGAGGCGCTCACGGCGCGCCGCACCGCGGCGAGGCCTCCCC
>CAXUBE010000108.1:2269-8066 GCA_964249215.1 uncultured Rhodopseudomonas sp.
GCCTCCCCGCTCCGGCCGCCGAACGATCTGTCGCGCTACGAACGAAGCCGCGACGAACCGGACGATTTCAAGCACCGGATGCTCGCCAATGCCGCGGCTTTCGCCTTTACGGTGGCATTGACCGCGGTCGGCATTTGGCTCGCGATGAGCATCGCCGACATGCGCAAGACCCAGGATTGCGTGCTGACGGGCAGGCGCGATTGCGCCCATATTGCTTCCCCCGCAAGTTAATCTCAAGCGCGCCGTACAATCCAACCGTCCTCCAAAGCGGCATCCACCTGCCATTGAACTCGGCCGGGCGCTCCGATATACGGGCATTCACTGCCGCCAAGCCGCCGATACCGGGCACTCAAGGCGCTCGGCCGGGCGATTTTTCATTCAAAGTTTCAAAGGCTTCGTGATGACCACCACATTCGATCGGGTTGCCACCATCATCGCCGAGACCTGCGATATTCCGCGCGACACCATCACCCCGGAGAGCCACGCGATCGACGACCTCGGCATCGACAGCCTCGACTTCCTCGATATCGCGTTCGCCATCGACAAGGCGTTCGGGATCAAATTGCCGCTGGAGAAGTGGACCCAGGAAGTCAATGACGGCAAGGCCACCACCGAGCAGTATTTCGTTCTCAGCAATCTCAGCGCGCGCATCGACGAATTGGTCGCCGCCAAGGGCGGCTAACCGCCCGCATGAATCTCGAATATTTCCATCTGATCGATCGGATCACCGCGCTCAACCTCGAGGACAAGACCATTGCGGTCGGGGCCACCGTGCCTGAGCAAAGCACGATTTTCGAGGGACACTTCCCAGGCTATCCGCTGATGCCGGGCGTGCTGCTGATCGAAGCCATGGCGCAAACCTCCGGCTGGCTGCAAATCGCTCTGATGGCGTTCGAGCGCATGCCGTTTCTCGCTGCGGTGAAGGAAGCCAAGATGCGCGCTTTCGTCCACCCCGGCGAGCGGCTCGTGATTGACGCTGCGATCGTGCATGAAGGATCCGGCTTCACCGTCACGTCGGCCACGATCACCAGCGGCGGCAGGCGCGCCTGCAACGCGACCCTGATGTTTCGCCACGTGCCGTTTCCGCATCCCGATTTGCGGATGCACATGGAAGGCATGGCCCGACGCATCGGATTTCCGGACCGGCCGATGTCCGATGGCTGACGCGATCAGACCGCCGGTCGAAGCGTGGATTACCGGCATCGGCGTTGCAACCTCGCTCGGCGAAGGCATCGACGCGCATTGGGACGCGTTGGCGCAACGCCGCGTCAACGTCGATGCGAAGAGCTTTGCGCCGTATCTGGTCCATCCGCTGGCACCTGTCTCGTTCGACCAGCAGATCACGAAAAAGGGCGACCAGCGCCAGATGGAGGCGTGGCAGCGGATCGGCACCTACGCCGCGGGGCTGGCGCTGGACTCCGCCGGCGTCAAGGGCAACGCCGAGATTCTGTCGCGGATGGACATGATCGTCGCGGCCGGAGGCGGCGAGCGCGATCTGGCGGTCGATTCCGGCATCCTCAACGCCCACGCCCGCGGCAACGCGGCGCCGGGGTTCCTCAACGAGCGGCTGATGAACGATCTGCGGCCGACGCTGTTTCTGGCGCAGCTCTCGAACTTGCTCGCCGGCAACATCGCCATCGTGCACGGCGTCACCGGCTCGTCCCGCACCTTCATGGGCGAGGAAGCCGCCGGCATCGACGCCGCGCGCATCGCGCTGGCGCGGATCGCCGCCGGCCAAAGCGACATCGCGCTGATCGGCGCAGCGCAAAACGGCGAGCGTCAGGACCTGCTGATGCTGTACGAATTCGGCGACTTCAACCTGAAGCACTCGTTCAAGCCGGTCTGGGACCGCGCGCCGGACGGCGGCTTCGCGCTCGGCTCGGGCGGCGCGTTTCTTGTGCTGGAGTCAAAGTCGCATGCGCAGGCCCGCGGCGCAAAACCGTTCGCGCGGCTTCGCCGCGTGGTCGCCGATCATGGCCCCCGCCGCACGCCGGGGGAGATCACCGCGCGGCTGGACGATTTATGGACGAAGCTCGGCGCCGAGGCCGATGCCGCCATCATCACCGGCGTCACCGGGGCCGAACCGGCAACTTCCGAGGAACGCGCGTTTTTGCGCGGACATCCCGACAGCGCCGTGCGCGCGACGGCCACCAGTTTCGGCCATCTGGTGGAAACGCAATTTCCGCTTGGTCTCGCGCTTGCGGCGATCTCGCTGTCGCGCGGCGCGCTTTATCCGCCAAACGACGGCGGCGGCGTCGAGATTGAAATGTCCGCGGCTCCTGACCAGATTGTCGTGATCGGCACCGGGCATTGGCGCGGCGAAGGTATGGCGCTGGTCGAGGCCATCCGTTGAACCGCCTCGGCGCAGCGATGGGGACACCATGACGACAGTGCGCGACAAATCCGGCCGGCCGATCGTCGTCGTCACCGGCATCGGCGTGGTGACGTCGCTGGGCGCGGGCAAGGCGGACAACTGGAAGAAGCTGACCGCCGGCGAATCCGGAATCCGCACCATCACGCGATTTCCGACCGACGGACTGAAATCGACGATGGCGGGCACCGTCGATTTCGTCCCGCTCGAGCCGTTCTCTTCGACCGTGCTGTCGGAAAAGCTCGCCGATATCGCCGTCGAGGAAGCCGTCGCGCAAGCCGGCATCGGCAGCAAAGGCGACTTTCCCGGTCCGCTGTTTCTGGCGGTGGCGCCCGTCGAGCTGGAATGGCAGCCGCGCTTCAGCGTCGCCCGCCTGGTCGGCGCCGACATCGCGATCGACTACGACACCATGTTGCGACATTCGGGCGGCGGCGCCTTTGCGCCCTACCACCGCCGTTTCCTGTTCGGCTCGGTCGCCGATCATCTGGCGGAAATTTTCGGCACCAAGGGTTCGCCGATTTCGCTCTCCACCGCCTGCGCCTCGGGCGCGAGCGCGATCCAGCTCGGCGTCGAGGCGATCCGCCGCGGCGAAGCCGATGCCGCGCTGTGCGTCGCGACCGACGGCTCGGTCAACCCGGAGGCGCTGGTGCGCTTCTCGCTGTTGTCGGCGCTGTCGACCCAGAACGATCCGCCGCAGGGCGCGGTAAAACCGTTCTCGAAAAACCGCGACGGCTTCGTGATGGCCGAAGGCGCCGGCGCGCTGGTGCTGGAAAGCCACGAGGCCGCGATCGCACGCGGCGCGAAAATTCTGGGCATCGTCGCCGGATGCGGCGAACGCGCCGACTCGTTTCACCGCACCCGCTCCAGCCCCGACGGCAAGCCGATCATCGGCTGCGTGCGCAACGCGCTCGACGACGCGGGCCTCTCCCCTGATCAGATCGATTACATCAACGCGCACGGCACCGGGACGCCGGAAAACGACAAGATGGAATTTCTCGGCATCTCCAGCGTGTTCGGCGAGCGCGCCAAGAGCGTCCCGGTGTCCTCCAACAAATCGATGGTCGGGCACACATTGTCGGCCGCGGGCGCGGTCGAAGCTGTGTTCTCATTGCTGACGCTCGCGCATCAGCGGATTCCCCCGACCATCAACTACAACATCCCGGACCCGACGATTCCCTTCGACGTGGTTCCGAACGTGGCGCGCGACGCGCGGGTCACCGCGGTGATGTCGAATTCGTTCGGTTTCGGCGGCCAGAACGCATCGCTGATCCTCACCCGCGAGCCGGTCTGACCGCAACGTTCGCGGCGGTTGACGCGCTGGCGTGAACCGGCGATACGCATCCATCCGCAAATGGCCTTTCGCCGGGACACGATTTCGATGCGTGCGCTGACTCTGGTTGCCGACCGCGAATTGCGCGTCGTCGATATCGCGCCGCCGCCGCCGCCCGCGGCCGGCGAGGTGCAGATTCGCGTGCGCGCGATCGCGCTCAACCACATCGACGTGTGGGGCTATCGCGGCATGGCGTTCGTCAAGCGCAAGCTGCCGATCGCGGTCGGCGCGGAAGCCTCCGGCAAGATCGCCGCGGTCGGCGACGGCGTCGCGCAATTCACGCCCGGCCAGAAGGTCGTGATGTACGGCGCGCTGACCTGCGGCGCGTGCGCGCCGTGCCGCGAGGGCCGCGATAATTTCTGCGAGAATGTCGGCGGGCTGATCGGCTTTCATGTCGACGGATTTGCCCGCGAATTTTTGAACATGCCGGCGCGGCTGGTGATCCCGGTGCCGGGCGGCGTCAGCGACCGCGACGCGGCCTGCGCGCCGATCGCTTTCTCCACCGTGCAGCACATGCTGTTCGACAATGCGAAACTGCAAGGCGGCGAGACCATCCTGGTGCACGCCGGCGGCTCCGGCATCGGCACGGTTGCAATCCTGATGGCGAAGGCGATCGGCTGCACGGTGATCACCACAGTCGGCGACGATGCCAAGATCGCGGGCGTCAAGGCGCTCGGCGCCGACCACGTCATCAACTACCGCAAGGATCGCTTCGAGGGCGAGACCCGCAAGATCACCCGGAAGAAGGGGGTCGACGTCGTGTTCGAACACGTCGGCGCCGATACTTTCAACGGCTCCCTTTTGGTGCTCAAGCGCGGCGGACGCCTGGTCACATGCGGCTCGACCTCGGGTCCGACCGCGACGATCAACCTGATGCAGCTATTCCAGCAGCAATATCGCATTTTCGGTTCGTTCGGCGCGACCATGCGCAACATCGCCGAAAGCCTCGACAAGATGGCCGCCGGCATGCGGCCGGTGATCGACACCGAGGTCGCGCTGGATGACGTCGCATCCGCATTGAAGCGGATGGAAAGCCGTCAGGTGTTCGGCAAGATCGTCGTGCATTTCTGATGCGGATGTGGCTGCTTCGCGCGCGGACGCGGCTGCGCAATGCCGGCAAGGGCGTCGGCGGCTGGCTGGTCGGCCACCTGGCGATCGCGCTGCTGCGGTTGGTTCGGCATTTCAACTGGATCAAGACGGCGGATTTCTTCGGAGCGGTCGCCCGAAGGCTTGGTCCGCTGTTGCCCGAACACGAGATCGGCCGCGCCAATCTCGCCGCGGCGTTTCCCGAGAAATCGCCCGCCGAGATCGAAACAATTCTGGCCGGCGCGTGGGAAAACCTCGGCCGCGTCGGCGCCGAGTTCGCCCACCTCGATCGGGTCTGGGATTTCGATCTGGCGCATCGCGACAAGCCGACGCGCATCGAGGCGACGCCGCGCTCGGAGCAACTGATCGAGACGCTGCGGCACGACGGCAAGCCGGCGCTGATATTTGCCGCTCATCTCGGCAATTGGGAATTGCCGGCGGTGGCCGCCGTCGCGCTCGGGCTCGACACCGCGGTGCTGTTCCGCCGGCCGAACATCGCCTCCGCCGACCGCATCGTGCAGGACCTGCGCGCGGTGAAGATGGGCACCATGATCGCGGCCGGCAGCGGCGCGCCGATCCGGCTCGCGCAGGCGCTGGAGCAGGGCAAGCACGTCGCGATGCTGGTCGACCAGCATTTTTCGCGCGGCGTCGACGTGACGTTTTTCGGACGTCCCGCGAAAGCCAATCCGCTGCTGGCGCGGCTGCTGCGCCAGATCGAATGCCCGCTGCACGGGGTGCGGATCGTGCGGCTGCCAGGACACCGTTTCAGCGCCGAGATGACCGAGGAAATCGTGCCGGCGCGCGACGCCGACGGCAGGATCGACGTGCAGGGCACAATGCAGGCGGTGACGAGCGTGATCGAAGGCTGGATCCGCGAGACCCCCGAGCAGTGGTTATGGCTGCATCGCCGCTGGCGGTAGCGCGATCAACCGCGACCGCCTGACGCCGTTCGCCGCAACTAGAGCATTTTCTGGTTGAGTTTACGCGTATCCTGCATGAGCGAAGTAGTT
>CAXUBE010000109.1:0-8042 GCA_964249215.1 uncultured Rhodopseudomonas sp.
CGGCGTGGTTCGCCGGGCTCTGCACGTGGATCAGATAGGCGACCAACGGCGCGACCAGGATCGCGACCAGCGGCAGCGCGGCGGCGGCGGCGAGGACGCCGGCGGCTTTCTCGCGCGTGAGGTCGAGCGGCCGTGCCGACATCAATAGAGCAGGCAGCATCGACCACAGCGGCATGGTCCACAGCGTGGCGAGGCGCGTGCGCAGTGCCAGTGCCAGCAGGACGGGCGCGAAAATGCCCACGAAGGTGACGATCATCAACAGCCGCCGGTCCGGCTCGCGCGGCCACAGCATGTCGCCGAGCGCCGCCGCGCGAGGGCGGCATGCGATCGCGAGCGCCAGAACACCGCCCGACAGATAGAGCGCGCCGGCGAAATAGTCCCCGAACGACGTCATCACGCCGGAAAAGCTATGGACGTCGTGCGCGGCCGTCGCATAACGAAACGGCTGGAAGTCGTAGTTCACCAGCGAAACCAGGTTCGGCACGAAGATGATCGCGCCGGTGGCGATCGACGCCCATGGCGCGGGCGATCGCATGTAATCCCAGCGTCGCGGATGCAGCAGCGCCGCGATCACGAAGCCCAGGATCAGGAACACCGACCAATACTTCGTCAGCATCGCCAGCGCGGCGCCGATCCCGGCGAGGATGCCCCAGAGCAGGGTGCGTTCGTGAAACGAGCGCGTGAACAGATAGCAGGCCGCGGCCCAGACCGGAATCAGCAGCGCGTTCGAATTGAATTTCAGCGGCTGGAAGTTGAAGCCCGGCGAGAACATCAGGAAGGCCAGCGCCAGCGCGCGCTTGTATCCGTCGACGAACCGCGCCGCGATCAGCCAGACGAACCACAGCGCGACGCCGACGCTGACCATCGCGAGCAGGTAGAATGCCCAATCCCGATAGGGAAAGACCGCGAACCACAGCGTCGCGACCCAGGCCGGAAACGGCGGATGTTTCGGATAGCCATAGGCCGGCACCAGCGACCATGACACCGTCTCGCCCATGTCGAAATGGATATCCTGGCTGCTCTTGGCGATGATCGCGTAGACCCACCACGCGGCAACATAGGCCGCGATGATCGCCGCGGCGGTCATGGCGGCGTGCGGGCCCGCGAGACGTTCCGCCAGCCGTTCGAAGAAGTTGCGCAAGCGGTCGAACCGGCGCGTGGTCACGCCGGCGGTCCCGCGCCGCGATCGTCCGCTTCCGTGCTGGCTACGATGTAGACCGGCCGGCCGCGCGTCTCGCGCAGGATGCGGCCGACATATTCGCCGATGATGCCGAGCACCAGGAATTGGCCGGCGCCCAGGATCGCCATTACCGCCATCAGCGACGACCAGCCGGCGACGGTATGGCGGACGAACAGAAAGCTGACGACCGAATACGCCAGCAGCAACAGCCCGATCGCCGCGAAGATCAGCGCGAGATGGATCGCGACGCGCAGCGGCTTGACGCTGTGCGCCACGATGCCGGTGAGCGCAAAATCGATCATCCGCCGCAGCGTGAATTTCGACGATCCCTCCTGCCGCACACCCTGCACATAGGATACGCTCGCCATCCGGAATCCGAGCCAGCGCACGAGGCCGCGCAGGAACACGTCCTGATCCTCCAGGCCGTTGATGACGTCGACTGCGGCGCGGTCGAGCAGCAGAAAGTCCGCGCTGCCGGGTTCGATCCGCACGTCGCCGAGCGCGTCGAGCACGCGATAGAACAGCCGCGACAGCGTCCGCTTGGCGATCGCCGTATGGCCGTCGGTGTCGAGCCTGCGGGTCACGACGATTTTGGCGCCCGCACGCCAGTGCGCGACCAGTTGCGTCACCACCTCGGGCGGGTGTTCGAAGTCGCAATCCATCACCACGACGCTCTGCCCGCGCGCACAGCGCAGTCCGGCGCGCAGCGCGGCCTGATGCCCGAAATTGCGGGTGAAGGCGACATAGCGGATCGCCGAATCATTTGCGGCGAGGGTTCGAATTTCGGCCAGCGTGTCGTCGGTCGAGCCGTCGTCGACGAACAGGATCTCGTAGGATCCGAGCGGCGCGGCAATCTCGGCAAGACGTGCCGCCATCGCGCTGACATTGCGGGCCTCGTTATGGGCCGGCAGGACGATCGACAGCACCGGCCGGATTGTCATAGGCAGCCTTGACCTGCGGCAAAGCGTGCCGGGCAAGGCTGCGACAGCGGGGCGGACCGCGTGGGGCTCATCGACGCAAGGCCGGCTCGCCGATGCTGCAGGCGAGCGTACCGATCCCCTCGACGCCGCAGGTCATCTTGTCGCCGGGCTGCAACGCCGCGACGCCGGCGGGCGTGCCGGTCATGATGATGTCGCCGGCGCCGAGCGCGACCTGAAGCGACAGCTTGGCGATGATCTCCGGCACGTTCCAGATCATCTCGGACAGATCGCCGTTCTGCCGTTCGGTGCCGTTGACCGACAGCCAGATCCTGCCTTTGGCGGGATGGCCGATCTTCGACGCCGGCGCCAGCGCGCCGCAGGGCGCCGACATGTCGAACGACTTGCCGATCTCCCAGGGCTGTTCCTTCTTGCGCGACGCCGTCTGCAGGTCGCGGCGGGTGAGGTCGACGCCGACGCCGTAGCCCCAGACGTGATCGAGCGCCTTGTCGGCGGCGATGTCGAGGCCGCCGCTTTTCAGCGCGACGATCAGTTCGACCTCGTGCTGCATGTCCTTGGTCAGCGTCGGATAAGGAACCACCGCGCCGTCGGGCGCGATCATGTCGGCGTGCTTGGCGAAGAAGAACGGCGGATTGCGCTCGTCATTGCCGAGTTCGCGGATGTGCTCGAGATAGTTGCGGCCGACGCACCAGATCCGGCGCACCGGGAAAGTCTTGTCGTCCCCTTGAACGGCGAGCGCGGGCTGCGGCAGCGGCGCGATGACGTAAGCGTTGGTGCTCATGAAGCGTTTCCGGATATGCGAAGCGGCGAAAAACGTGCGACAATCTACGCCGGGGTGTCGATCGGAGCCAGCGGCGCGGCATCGCGCTGCTGCAATTTGAAGAACGAGGCGTAGCGCCCGCTGCGGCGGAGCAGGTCGTCGTGGCGGCCGCGCTCGACGATGGCGCCGGCTTCGACGACGAGGATCGCGTCCGCGTGCATGATGGTGTGCAGCCGGTGCGCGATCACGATGGTGGTGCGGTTGCGGCACAGATGCTCGATCGCCTCCTGCACCAGCCGCTCCGATTCGGAATCCAGCGCCGCGGTGGCCTCGTCGAGCAGCACGATCGGCGCGTTGCGCACCAGCGCGCGGGCGACCGCGACGCGCTGGCGCTGTCCGCCGGACAATTGCGCGCCGTGCTCGCCGACCGGCGTGTCGTAACCCAGCGGAAACGCCATGATGAAATCGTGCGCGCAGGCCGCTTTGGCGCCGGCGACGATCTCGTCCTCGGTCAGGTTCGGTCTGCCGAACGCGATGTTGTCGCGAATGCTGCCGCGAAACAGGTAGACGTCCTGCCCGACATAAGCGATCTGGCGGCGCAGCGACGCCCGCGATACCGCCGCGATCGACTGGCCGTCGATCCTGATTTCGCCGGACTGCACGTCATAGAGCCGCAGCAGCAGCGACAGCACTGTCGACTTGCCGCCGCCGGAGGGCCCGACCAGCGCGGTGACCTTGCCGGGCTCGGCCATGAAGCTCATGCGATCAAGAACGATCTCGTTCGAGCGATAGGCAAAGGTGACGTCGCGCAGTTCGACCCGCGCTTCCGTTAGTTTCAGGTCAGGCTTGTCGCCGTCGTCAGGCTCGGTGGCCGGGCTGTCGACGATCTCAAGCAGCATCCGCGCGCCGACCAGCGCGCCGTTGAGTTCGATGTTGAGCCGCGCCAACCGCTTCGCAGGCTCATAGGCCAGCAGAAACGCGGTGAGAAAAGAGAAGAACTGGCCCGGCGTCGCGCCGGTCGCGACCACGCGGTAGCCGCCATACATCAGCGAGGCCGCGACCGCGCAACCGCCGAGCGTCTCCATCAGCGGGCTCGATCGGTTCGATACCCGCGCCATCTTGTTGGCGTTGCGCTCCACCGCCGCGACGCTGGCGTCGATCCGCTCGCGCATGATGGTTTCGAGCCCGAACGCCTTGACGGTGCGGATGCCCTGCAGCGATTCCTGCATCGTCTCCAGGATTTCAGCGTTGCCGGTGAACTGCGTGTAGGCCAGTCCCTTGACCCGGCGGACCAGCTTGCGGATCACGAACACCGCCGGCGGCGCGATCAGCACGCCGAACAGAGCCATGAAAGGATCCTGCGACACCATCACGATCACGAGGCCGATCAGCGACAGCAGATCGCGGCCGACCGCGTTGATCAGCAGGCTGAGCACCTCGGTCACGGAGGTTGCGCCCGCCGTCAGCCGTGCCAGAAATTCGGAGGAATGCCGCTGCGCAAAGAAGCCGATGCTTTCGCGCATCAGCTTGTCGAACAGCCGGCGCTGATTGTTGGCGAGGATCGCGTTGCGGATCTGGGTGAGGATCACCGAGTGGCCGTAGGTCGCGACACCCTTCAGGGCGAAGATCGCGAGGCTGAGCAGCGACAGCAAGATGATGCCGCGCAGGTTGCGCTCGACATAGGCCTGGTTGATCACTTGGCCGAGCAGATAGGCCGATCCGGCGGTCGCAGCCGCCGACACGCCCATCAGCGCGAAAGCGAGCAAATATCGCTTCCAGTATACCGCGGCCTGTTCGGTGACGAGCCGGCGCACCAATTGCGCTGCGCCGTAAGGATCGTCGGTGAGTTTGCGTGGAGCCTTGCCGGTCATCCGCGTTCCATTGACGGCGCGTCTCGTCCGCGCGTCACGGTTGCTGCGAAACGTCCGTCTCATTGCCTCCACTGGCGATGCTTTTCAAGCCAAAACCGGCGATTCGGCTATGCCGGGATCGCCATCGGCTCCGCGCGCTGCTGGCGGGCGCGCAGCACCTTCTCTTCCCAGGCCAACGCATGGGCCGCGATGGTGTCGAGGTCGTCGTAACGCGGCGTCCAGTCCAGCGTGGCGCGAATGCGGCTGGCATCGGCGATCATGGTCATGATGTCGCCCGCCCGGCGCCCGGCTGGCCGGACCGGAAAGTTCCGGCCGGCGACGCGCCGCACCGCATCGACGGTTTCCAGCACCGAATAGCCGCGACCATAGCCGCAATTCAGCGTCACCGGATTGCCGCCGGCGTTAAGGTATGACAGCGCCGCAAGATGCGCCTGCGCCAGGTCAGCGACGTGGATGAAATCGCGGATGCAACTGCCGTCACGTGTCGGGTAATCGGTGCCGTAGACGTCTATGGCGCCGCGTTGTCCGGTCGCGGCCTCGACTGCGATCTTCAGCAGATGCGTCGCGCCGGCGGTCGCCAGCCCGATCCGGGCCTGCGGATCGGCGCCCGCGACGTTGAAGTAAC
Organism: uncultured Rhodopseudomonas sp.; assembly: GCA_964249215.1. Classification (GTDB taxonomy): domain Bacteria; phylum Pseudomonadota; class Alphaproteobacteria; order Rhizobiales; family Xanthobacteraceae; genus CAXUBE01. The sequence goes on from CAXUBE010000109.1 coordinate 5,375, forward strand.
GCAGCACCGCGTAGTTCATGTCATGCGCCGCGGCGACATCGTGCAGCATGATCTCGCTCATCAGCTTGGAGCAGCCGTAAGGCGACAGCGGCCGGGTCGGCGCGTCTTCCCGCACCGGGACCTGATCCGGGTTGCCGTACACCGCGGCGGTCGACGAGAAGATGAAGCGCTTGACGCCGCAGGTGATCGCGGCGTTCAGCAGGCTTCGCGTGGTCATGGTGTTGTTGCGGTAATAACCCAGCGGATCGCGCATCGAATCCGACACCACGACCGAGCCGGCGAAGTGAATGATGGATGCGACCGCGTGCGAGGCGATCACGCCTTCCACCAGGTTCTCGTCGGCGGCGTCGCCGATGAACAGCGGAACGCCTTCCGGAAGGTGCGCGGAAAATCCGGTGCTCAGATTGTCGATCACCACCACGTCCGCGCCGGCTTCCACCAGCGCGAGCACGGTGTGGCTTCCGATATAGCCTGCACCGCCGGTCACGAGCACGGACATGACATCATCCTGAATTGAGGCCACCGGTCGGAATGTAGGCGGCCGAACTGCAAGAGCCTCGCGGCAAAGCGTGCAATAAGGGTGTATCGCGATCCGCCGTCGCGATGTTTTCGCGCGGCGGCGCCGGGAATCGACATTATGGTTGCCAGATTGTAACGAGGTCCACCCTCATCCCGACAATCGTCGATGGCATCAGTCCTCATCATCAAGACATCGTCGCTCGGCGACGTGGTGCATCAGATGCCTGCGATCGCCGATGCGGCGTCGCGCTTTCCGGGCTTGCGGATTTCGTGGGTGGTGGAGGAGGCGTTCGCGCCGCTCGCGAAATTGCATCCTGCGGTCGCCGACGTGATCCCGGTGGCGACACGGCGCTGGCGATCGCAGCTCGCGAGTGCCGCGACCTGGCGCGAGGTACTGGGTTTCAAGGCGCGGCTGCGGCGGCCGAATTTCGATAAAGTGATAGACAGCCAGGGGCTGCTGCGTTCGGCCTTGATCGCGCGGATGGCGCTCGGCGAGCGTCACGGCTACGACAGCGCAAGCGTGCGCGAGCGGCTCGCCGCGCGGTTTTACGATGTTCATCACGCGGTCCGCCGCGATCTGCACGCTGTCGCGCGCAATCGTCTGCTGACCGGCCTTGCAATGGGCTACGCGCCGGATGCCGATGTCGACTATGGCCTGCTGCGACCGCGCGACGCGACGCGATCGCCTTACGCGGTGCTGCTTCATGGCACGTCGCGGCCGGCCAAGGAGTGGCGCGACGAGCAATGGATCTCGCTTGGCCGCGCGCTGCGGCGGCTCCGGCTCGGCGTTGTGCTGCCATGGGGCTCGGAAACGGAACGTCAGCTTTGCGTGCGGCTGTCGCAAGCGATCGAGGGCAGCGAGATTCTACCGCGGCAGCCGCTCGACCTCACCGCGAAGGTGATCGCCGACGCCGCGCTGGTGGTTGGCGTCGATACCGGCCTGATGCACCTTGCTGCGGCCTATCGCGTACCGCTGGTCGCGGTGTTCGTCAGCACCGATCCGGCGCTGACCGGCCCGCTCGGCAGCGGAGCCATGACCGTTCTGGGCGGCAGGGGTGTCGCGCCGACGGCGGCCGACGTGATCGACGCGGCGCATAGGCTGCTCGGCTAATCGGTCTGCCCGCGGTCGGCGAGAATGCGCGCGATGAAAAGATCGAGATCCCCGCCGCCGAACAGGTAGCCCGGCAGGCCGGCGGCCCGGGCGGCGTCGATGTCGCTGGTCTTGTCGCCGATCAGGAAGCTGTCCGCGGCGGCGATCGGCCACATCGCCATCAGGTCCAGGATCATCCCGGGCTTCGGCTTGCGCAGATCGCTGTCCTGGCGATAGGCCGCGACCAGCGCCTGCGGATGATAGGGACAATATCGCACGTCGTCGATCCGCGCGCTCTGTCGCGCCAGTTCGGCGCGCATCCAGCGGTGCAGCGCCTCGACATCGTCCTCGGAAAACATCCCGCGCGCCACGCCGGACTGGTTGGATATGATGAAGACGTAGTAGCCTCTCTCGTTGAGACGGCGGATCGCGGACGCGACCCCCGGCATCCAGCGGATGCGGTCGGGGCTGCCGATGTAGTGATCGTCGTGATTGACCACGCCGTCGCGGTCGAGAAACGCCGCGGGTTTGCGGGCGCGCCATTCGGGCGCGCTCATGCCGGCCTCACACCGGCATGCTGCAAGGCGTGCATCGCCGCCTCGGCCACGTCGGCGGCCGGGATGTCGCGCATGCAGCGGTGATGCAGCATCCGGCAGACCGGCTTATGGCACGGCCGGCAGGGGACATCGGTCTTGGTTTCGATCACGCCCTTCAGCGAATTGAGCGGCGCGTAGAGATAGACGCTGGTCGGGCCGAAAATACCGATCGTCGGGCTGCCGATCGCGGCCGCGACATGCAGCAGGCCGGAATCGTTGGAAATCACCAAATCCGCCGCGGCGAGCGCCAAAATGCCGTCGCGCAAATCGGTGCCGGTGAGGTCGCGCACCCGCGGACCGCCGGCCGCGACGATCTCGCCAGCGGCTTGCTTTTCGCCTGGGCCGCCGATTACCCAGACGTCGAGGCCCATGTCGGTCAGCGCCTGCGCAGCATCGGCGTAATAGCTCCAGCGCTTGGCGGGCCCGACCGCGCCGGGCGCCAGCGCCACGGCGGTCGCGGGGC
>CAXUBE010000110.1:0-7996 GCA_964249215.1 uncultured Rhodopseudomonas sp.
CGACATGGCGGTCACATCCGCTCGCAGAGGCGGACGAAGGCGGCCGCCGCGCCGGGACCGCGGCAGGTGATCGCGATCGACACGATCAGCGTCGCCGACGGCGCGGTGGTGTTCTCCAACCCGCGGGACGGCGTCGAGACCCGCATCGACGGCCTCGACGTCGACATCTCCAACGGCGCCGACCGCCGCATCGCCGCAACCGGCCGTGCGCGGATCGACGATCATCGCGTCAAGTTCGAACTGAAGGCCGCGATGCCGCCGCCGCCGCTGGAGCGGCAGAGCATCCCGGCGGAGGTCATGGTCGAGGCGCCGGATTTGCTGGCGTCGCGCTTGGCCGCCAAGGCCGAGGTCCGGCTCAGCGGCAGTCTGCTGCTGATCAACGGCCTCGGCGGCTCGCTCGGCGACAGCCGGTTCAACGGCTGGGCCTCGGCGGATTTGGCGAGCAAGCCGCTGGTCAAGCTGGACCTCGATTTCCAGCGGCTGGACATCGCGCTCGGCCGCGCCACGGCGCCGGCCGACGCGCCCTGGAGCAACGCGCCGCTCGATCTCGCAGGGCTGAACTACGCCGATGCGGAGATGCGGTTTTCGGCCGCGGAGCTGAACGTCGGCGACGCGCGGTTCGCGCCGGCTGCGGTGGACGCCAAGATCGTCGACGGCGTGCTGAATGCGCGGCTCGCGCATCTCGGCGTCTATGGCGGCGAGGCCGACGTCGAATTCGGCATCGACGCCTCGGCGCATACGCCGATTTTCGCGATGCGCTGCGACCTGGAGGGGGTGCGCGCGCTGCCGCTATTGTCGGGGCTTGCCGGGTTCGACAAGCTCGACGGCAAGATGCAGGCAAAGATCGCGGCGCGCTCCGGCGGCTCCAGCCAGCACGCGATCATGTCCAACATCGCCGGTACCGCGTTCGTCGATTTCCGCGACGGCGAAGTCCGCGGCCTCAATCTGGCGCGGATGATCCGCGCCTTGACCGCGAGCACGCTGTCGGGCTGGCAGGAGAACAGCACCGAGGCGACCGACCTGTCGCAGCTCAGCGCCTCGTTCCGGATCGACAAGGGCCGCGCCGCGTCGTCCGACCTCACGCTGGTCGGCCCGCTGGTGCGGATGACCGGCGCCGGCACGGTCGATCTCGGCGCCAAGTCGCTGGCATTCCGGGTCGAGCCGAAACTGGTGATGACGACGCAGGGCCAGGGCGCCGCCGGCGATCCGGTCGGGCTGGGCATTCCGGTCGCGGTGCAGGGGCCATGGAGTGCGCCGCAGATTTTTCCCGACGTGGCCGGCATCATGGACAATCCGGATGCGACTTACGCGAAACTGCGCGAGATGGGCCAGGGGCTGTTCGGCATGCTCGGCGGCGCCGGCAATGGAGCCAGTCCGCCGGGCGGCGCCGACGCTCCCCTGAGCGGGGCGCTGAACGGACCCCTCGGCGACACGCTGGGCAGGCTGATCCAGCAGGGACTTGGCGGGCAAGCGATTGGCGGGCAAGCGATTGGCGGCCAAAGTCAGGGCGCAGTTCCTCCGGGAAATGCCGCGCCGCCTCCGGCCAATCAACCAGCTTCGCCGACTGCAGCGGCGCCGCCGCCGTCGCAGACGCAATCGCCGCCGGTCAATCATGACGGCGACGCCACCATGAATGCCATCATGAAGCAGGTATTCGGCCGCTGACCCTGATCCCGATTTGCCGCCGTCCGGCCCGGCCGATCCATTTTCTGGCACAATTTGTGGTAAGACCGGGCGTGGCCGCGATCGGCCGCGCGGCCCGGCGCCATCCGAACGCTCTTGCAAGCGCCGCGTCCGCGACGCAATTTTTCGCAGCGCCGACTTTTGGGCCGCGCGCGAGGGACCGGCATGCTCGGCGTCAGACACGATACCTGGTTTCGAGCCGGCGGGCTGTTCGCAAAATACGTGATGTCGCTGGTCGGGCTGGTGGTGTTCGTGCTCGCCGTCAATGGCGGGCTCGAGGTCTGGATCAGCTACCGCGAGACCCGCAGCTCCCTGATCAACGCGATGTCGGAAAAGGCCGAGACCACCGCGCGCCGGGTCGAGCAGTCGCTGTCGGACCTCGAACGCCAGATCAGTTGGGTGACCCGCGCCAGCGTCGGCACCATCGACCAGCGCCGCGCCGACTACACCCAATTGATGCAGCAGGTGCCGTCGGTCAGCCAGTTGTTCCAGATCGACGGCTCCGGCCGCGAGGCGCTGCGGCTGACCCGCTCCACGGTGTCGATCGGCAGCGGCGAGGATTTCTCGCGCGATCCGCGCTTCACCCAGACCGTGCTGCGCGGGGTCTATTTCGGCAGCGCGTTCTTGCGCGATTCGCGGCCCTATATGTCGATCGCGGTGGCGCATTCCGGGCGCGACGCGGCGGTCACCGTCGCCGAGATCGATCTCGGCTTCCTGTCGCGCTTCGTCAGCGACGCCCAGGTCGGCAAGGTCGGCTCGGCCTATCTGATCGATCCAAAGGGCAAGGTGCTAGCGAGTTCCGGCAGCGCCGAGGTGATCGGCAAGGACGTCTCCGGCCTGCCGCAGGTCGCCGCATTGCTGAAGACCGGCAGCGAACCCACCGCGGCGGGCCGCGATCTCGACGACAACGCGGTGCTGGCGTCGGCGCGGCCGGTGCCGCGGGTCGGCTGGTACGTGCTGTTCGAGCAGCCGCGCAGCCAGGCGCTGGCGCCGGTGCGCGACCTGTTGCTGCGGATCGCGCTGCTGATCGCGCTCGGACTGATCGTCGCGATCCTCGCCGGCATGGTGCTGGCGCGGCGCATGCTGGTGCCGATCCAGGCGCTGCGCTCCGGCGCCGGCAGGCTCGGCACCGGTGACTTCGAGCACCGCATCGACGTGCATACCGCCGACGAACTGGAAGAACTCGCCGATCAGTTCAACAGCATGGCGGGGCAGTTGCAGGAGACCTACTCCGGCCTCGAGACCAAGGTCGAGGAGCGCACGCGGGATCTCGCGCGCTCGGTGAACGAGCTAAAGGTGCTCGAGGAGGTCGGCCGCGCGGTGTCGTCGTCGCTCGACCTCAACGCGGTGCTGCCGACGGTGGCGGCGCGCGCGCGCGAGATCACGCAGGCCGACGCGGTGCTGATCTACAGCTACGATTCCGCGCAACACCGCTTCGACCTGGTCGAGGCGATCGGCATCGACGCCGCCCCCGACCGCGCCGCCGCCTACGCCACGATCGACGAGGCCACCAGCATTCTGGGCAACGCCGCCACCCGCGGGCGGCCGATCGCGATCGCCGATCTGGCCGCCGCCGCCGATCATCCGCTGAAGGATCTGGCAATTTCCGCCGGCTTCCATTCCGTCCTGGTGGTGCCGCTGGTCGACCAGCAGGGCGTGCTCGGCTCGCTGATCGTCCTGCGCAAGAGCCTCGGCGAATTCCCCGCCAACCTCACCGGATTGATGCGCACCTTCGCGCATCAGTCGGTGCTGGCGATGCGCAATGCGCGGCTGTTCCACGAGGTGGACCAGAAGGGCCGCGAACTCGCCAGCGCGCACGGCACCGTGCAGCAGCAGGCCGCCAAGCTGCAGGAACAGACCGATCAACTCCTGAACTGGAATCGTTCGCTGGAAGAGCGCGTGGAAAAACAGCTCGGCGAGATCGAGCGCATCCGGCGGCTGGAACGCTTTCTCGCGCCGCAGGTCGCGCAACTGATCGCGTCCTCCGACGGCCACGACGCGCTGCTGGACAGCCACCGCCGCGAAGTCACCGTGGTGTTCTGCGACCTGCGCGGCTTCACGGCGTTCACCGAAAGCTCGGAGCCGGAAGAAGCCATGAACGTGCTGCGCGAGTATCACGCAGCACTCGGCGAACTGATCTTCCGCTACGAAGGCACGCTCGACCGCTACGCCGGCGACGGCGTGATGATCCTGTTCAACGCGCCGATTCCGTTTCCCGACCACACCAAGCGCGCCGTGAAGATGGCGGTGGAGATGCGCGCCAGCATCGGCGTGCTGATCCAGAAATGGCGCAACCGCGGCCACAGCCTCGGCTTCGGCATGGGCGTGGCGCTGGGCTACGCGACGCTCGGCCAGATCGGCTTCGAACGCCGGCTCGAATACGCCGCGATCGGCAGCGTCACCAACCTCGCCTCGCGGCTGTGCGACGAAGCCAAGTCCGGGCAGATCGTGGTCAGCCAGCGCGCCTATGGCATGGTCGAGCGATGGGCGCAGGCGGCCCCGATCGAACCGCTGACGCTGAAGGGCTTCAGCCGTCCGGTGCCGGCGGTGGAAATCCTCGGCTGGCACGAGACCGCCGAAGGCGAGACCGCTACGCCGGCGGAACTGTCGGCGGTCAACGGCGCCTCTTCGTGATCCGGGTCGCATTTCGCGGAGGCCCGACATGCTGACCTTCCGCTGGGGTCTTGGCGCGGGCATCGCGCTTGAATACAGTCCGGCGCGTTCGGCTTTCGGAGTTGCGAGAAGGACATGGCAATGGACGGACGTCTCGCGGGAAGCGTGACCCGCGGCATGCGGATAAAGTCGCTGACGCACCTGGTCGGCGGCGCGATGCTGGTAGCGATCGGCGCCGCGTCTTCGCAGGCGCTCGCAGCGGACGATGCCGAGCAGGCGCCGCGAGGCGCCACCGTCACCGTGTTGAAGGCGAGCAAATCCTGCTTCTCGGCGATCGTGGAAGTGTTCGGCATTCTGATTCCGCGCGAGGAAGTCGCGGTCCGCCCGGACCGTCCCGGCTCCAAGGTCACCGACGTGATGGTCGACGCCGGCGAGAGCGTCACCGTCAATCAGGTCATGGCGCGGCTGAGCACGCCGGATGGCGGCACCGCGAACGTGCTGGCGCCGGTCGCGGGCGTGGTGAGCAATTCGTCGGCGGTGGTCGGCGCGGTCGCCTCCGGCAAGGGCGAGGCGCTGTTCAGCATCATCGCGCGCAGCGAGTTCGATCTGGTCAGCCAGGTGCCGGTGCGCAATCTGCCGAAGCTGCAGGTCAACCAGCCCGCAAAGGTGAAGATCGTCGGCGCCGACGACGTCAACGGCCGGGTGCGGCGGATCGCGGCCACCGTCGACCCGAACAGCCAGCTCGGCCAGGTGCTGGTGTCGGTGACGTCGCCGAAGCGGCTGCTCAGCAACGCGTCGGGCCGCGCGATGATCAAGACCGGCGAGAGCTGCGGCATCTCGGTGCCGCTGACCGCGGTGCTGTACGGAACCGGCGGCACGGTGGTGCAGGTGGTGCGGCGGCAGATGATCGAGACCCGCCGCGTCGAGGTCGGGCTGATGTCCGGCGGCAACGTCGAAATCCGCGAGGGCCTGCAGGAAGGCGACACGGTGGTTGCCCGCGCCGGCGCGATGCTGCGCGAAGGCGACCCGGTGCGCCCGGTCAACGCCGCGGATGCGGCGGCGAAGTAAGCGTCATCCTGACGGCTTTCGCCTGCAGGCGCGCTACGCCCCGCTCCGCGCCAGCGCGCCGTCGATCATCGCCACCGCGTTCGCAAGGCCGTAGACCGCGACGAACGAGCCGAACCGCGGGCCCTTCTCCTGGCCGAGCAGCACCTGGTACAACATGTTGAACCAGTCCAGCGCGACGCCGGGCTTGCCGTCCTTTGCCGCCTTCTTGTGGTCGAGGAACGGCTCGCGGCGGCCGATCTCGTAGACCACGTCCTGGATCGCTTCGGCGCTCGCATCCGCGGGCAGTCGCGACAGCGCGTCGCGCAGATCCTGCAGCGCCGCGCGCTCGCCGGCGCCGGGCTCGCGGAAGGTCTTGGTCGGCGCCACGAAGTCGCGGTAGTAATTGATGGCGTAGCCGACCATCGCGTCGAGCTTCGGATGCGTTTGCGGCGTCACGCCCGGCCGATAGCGGCCGATGAAGCCCCACAGCGTGTCGGCGTTCTCGGCGTTCGACGACGACACCAGCGTCAGCAGCAGTTGGAACGTCACCGGCATGTCGGCGCGCGGCGGATCGCCGGCATGGATGTGCCAGACGGGATTGGCGAGCCGCTGCCTGGCGTCCTGCCGGGCAAAGCCGTCGAGGAACTGCTGGTAGTCGTCGACGTTGCGCGGGATGACGTCGAAGTACAATCGCTTCGCCGCCTTCGGCTCGCGGTACATGAACAGCGACAATGATTCCGGCGAGGCGTAGCGCAGCCATTCGTCGATGGTGAGGCCGTTGCCCTTCGACTTCGAGATTTTCTGGCCCTTGTCGTCGAGGAACAGTTCGTAGTTGAAGCCCTCGGGCGGCACGCCGCCGAGCGCCGCGCAGATCTTGCCGGACAGCTTCACCGAATCGATCAGGTCCTTGCCGGCCATCTCGTAATCGACGCCGAGCGCGGTCCAGCGCATCGCCCAGTCCGGCTTCCATTGCAGCTTGCAGTGCCCGCCGGTGACCGGGACGCTGACGCGCTCGCCGGTTTCGGGATCGTCGTAGGACACCGTGCCCGCCGCGGTATCGTGTGCGACGATCGGCACCTGCAGCACCACGCCGGTGCGCGGGCAGATCGGCAGAAACGGCGAGTAGCTCGCCGCGCGTTCCTCGCGCAGGCTCGGCAGCATGATCGCCATCACCGCGTCGAACCGTTCCAGCACGCGCAGCAGCGCGGCGTCGAACCGGCCGGAGGTGTAGTAATCGGTCGAGCTGGCGAACTCGTAGTCGAAGCCGAACGTGTCGAGAAATGCGCGCAGCCGCGCGTTGTTGTGCGCGCCGAACGACGGATAGTCGCTCGAGAAAGGATCGGGGATGCGCGACAACGGCTTGCCGAGATGCGCCGCCAGCATCTCCTTGTCGGGCACGTTGTCCGGCACCTTGCGCAGCCCGTCCATGTCGTCGGAGAACGCCAGCAATCTCGTCCCGATCCGGTCGTCGGTCAGCACGCGGAACGCGTGGCGCACCATGGTGGTGCGCGCGACCTCGCCGAAGGTGCCGATATGCGGCAGCCCGGACGGGCCGTAGCCGGTCTCGAACAGCACCTCGTCCTTCGGATGCTTCTTCAGCCGCGCCACGATCGCGCGCGCCTGCTCGAACGGCCAGGCATTGGACTGTTCGGCGAGCGCGCGCAGATCGCTCGGGGACATGGCGTCGGGCATCGGTTTTGTCTCTTGTCGGGGCGTCATTGCGGACAATGACTCCCTTTCAAAACGGGCTGACGGAGAAATAGCGCAGCCACAGATCGGTGTAGCGGCCTTTCTCCCAAAGCCGGAACAGCGCCCAGTTCAGCGACTGGCGCAGCAGATCGTTGCCCTTGCGGACCGCGATGCCGATGCCCTCGCCGAAATAGCGGCTCTCGACGAAGGGCCCGCCGCTGAACGCGCAGCAATCGGCCGAATCGGTGCCGTTGATCCAGAACGCCAGCGAGATTCCGTCGCCGAAGATGAAATCGACCTCGCCGCGGCGCAGCGCCAGCCGCACCGCGTCGTCGTTCGGATAAGCGTGCAGTTCGGCGTCGGTGAACATCGCCTTCAGATAGGCTTCGTGCGACGAACCGGCGATCACGCCGACCTTCTTGCCCTCGAGCAGTTCCGGACGGATGTCGGCGAGGGTCGCGTCGCGCCGCGACACGAATCGCGCCGGCGCGCGGTAATACGGATCGGTGAAGTCGAGGCGCGCGCGCATCTGCGGCGTCACCGCGAGCGATGCGATGACGGCGTCGCCGCGATTGCTGCCGATCGCGTCGAGCAGCGTTTCGAACCGCCGCATCTGCACCGTGCAGGTGACCTTGATTTCCTCGCACAAGAGGCGCGCCAGATCGACGTTGAAGCCCGCCGGATTGCCGTCTGCGCCGGTGAAGTTGAACGGCGGATAGTCGGTCTCGGTCAGGAAGCGGATCACGCCCAGCCGCGACAGATCCGGCCGGTCCGGGCGGCGGCGCGGATCCCAGAATCCGGGCACCGCCTGCGGCGCAGAGGCGGCAGCAACGGGCGGCGCGACACTCTGCTGCGGCGGCGCCGACTTCGCCGCCGGCGCGGATTTCGGGACCGCCTGCGCCAGCGCCGCGCCCGGTAATAGCAAGGCAAGTGCCAGCGCCGCGACGCCGCGCGCGCGCGGCAA
>CAXUBE010000111.1:0-7980 GCA_964249215.1 uncultured Rhodopseudomonas sp.
CGGCGCAGGAGACCATCGCGCCCGGCATCGCCGACGGCGACGCGCCGGTAAACGAAGCGGTCGACGCTGAAACCGCGGTCGCCGAACGCGCGCTGTCCATCCTCGTCGCGGAAGACAACGAAATCAACGCGCTGTTGATGCGCTCGCTGCTGACGCGGCTCGGTCATCGCCCGACCGTCACCGTCAACGGCGAAGAGGCGCTGGAATCCTGGATGGCGGCCCAGGCGGCCGAACAGCCTTACGACCTGGTGCTGATGGACGTGCAGATGCCGGTGCTGGACGGGATCGAGGCGACGAAGCGGATTCGCGCGCGGGAAACCGGCCGTGTCACGCCGATCCTGGCGCTGACCGCCAACACGCTGGCGGAGGACCGGGCCGCCTGCTTCGCGGCCGGCATGGACGGTTTCCTGGTCAAGCCGCTCGATCGCGACAGGCTGGTCGACGCGTTGAAGGCGCTCGCCGCGTCGAACCACTTGCCGGCGTAACGTCAGAGCCGGCGCAGCGATACCGATTCGACGACGTGGTCGGCGCCCTTTTTCATGATCAGCGTCGCGCGCGGGCGGGTCGGAAGGATGTTGTCCTCCAGATTGGCGAGGTTGGTCCGCTCCCAGATCGCGACCGCGGTCGCGGTCGCCTCTTCGTCGGACAACAGCGCGTAGCGGTTGAAATACGATCGCGGATCGTGGAACGCGGTGTCGCGCAGCGCCAGGAAGCGGCGCACGTACCAATCCCGCAGCACCGGTTCGTCGGCATCGATGTAGACCGAGAAGTCGAAGAAGTCCGACACCACCGGCACCGCCTTGCCGTCGCGCGGCAGCCGGCCGGTCTGCAGCACGTTGACGCCCTCGACGATCAGGATGTCCGGGCGATCGACCGTCACCCACTGGTGCGGGATCACGTCGTAGGTCAGATGCGAATAGACCGGCGCGCGGACCCGGCGACGGCCGGCCTTGATGTCGCTGAGGAAGCCGAGCAGCGCCGGCAGATCGTAGCTTTCCGGAAAGCCTTTCTTCTGCATGATGCCTTCGCGTTCCAGCACCGCGTTGGGATGCAGGAATCCGTCGGTGGTGACGAGGTCGACTTTCGGCTTCGGCGACCAGCGCGCCAGCAGCGCCTGCAGCACGCGGGCGGTGGTGGATTTCCCGACCGCGACCGAGCCCGCGACGCCGATGATGAAAGGCACCTTGCGGTCGACGATGTTCAGAAACCGGCGTTGCGAAAAATACAACTGCTGGGTGGCTGCGACATAGATCGACAGCAGCCGCGACAGCGGCAGGTAGATCTCCTCGACTTCGGTAAGGTCGAGCCGGTCGTACATCGAGCGCACCGCCGCGATCTCGCCGGCATCCAGCGTCATCGGCGTGTCGTCGCGCAGCTTCGCCCACTGCGCCCGCGTGAAGATCCGGTACGGATTATATTGCAGCTCCGAGCGGGCATCCATCGAACCGTCCTCACACACGCGTCACGGCTTCGCACGCATCAGTCGCGCTTGCGGGCCGCCTTCTCGTCGAGCCCCGACATCGCGGTGCGCTGCGCCAAGGTCGCCTCGACCTGTTCCAGCGTCACGTCGCGCGACTTCAACAGCACCAGCAGATGAAACAGCACGTCGGCGCTTTCGGCGATCAGATGGCCGCGGTCGTTCTCCACCGCGGCGATCACGGTCTCGACCGCCTCTTCGCCGAATTTCTTGGCGCAATGCTCCGCGCCCTTGTCGAGCAGCTTGCGGGTATACGACGCCTCGCCGCCCGACGCCGCGCGGGCGTCGATGGTGGCGGCGAGGTCGTGAATCGTGAAGCGGGCCATCACATCTCCGCCTGTCGTGACGGTCCGCAGCGTATCGCTCCGGGCGACGTTAGGCTAGGGATCGAGGCGCATCGGCAGGCCGGCGCGGCGCATCCGGTCCTTGGCTTCGCGGATGGTGTATTCGCCGAAATGGAAGATCGAGGCCGCCAGCACCGCGGTGGCGTGGCCGCTGCGGATGCCCTCGACCAGATGATCGAGGTTGCCGACCCCGCCGGAGGCGATCACCGGCACCGGTATGCCGTCCGCCACCGCCCGCGTCAGCGCCAGGTCGAAGCCCTGCCGCGTGCCGTCGCGGTCCATCGAGGTCAAGAGGATTTCGCCGGCGCCGAGCGACACCACCTCTTGCGCGAATTCGATGGCGTCGAGGCCGGTCGGCTTGCGCCCGCCATGGGTGAAGATCTCCCAGCGGTCCGCGCCGTGGGGAGCCTGCACGCGCTTGGCGTCGATCGCCACCACGATGCACTGGTCGCCGAACTTTTCCGCGGCCTGCTTGACGAAGCGGCGGTTCGCCACCGCGGCGGAATTGATCGACACCTTGTCGGCACCGGCGCGCAGCAGCGCGTTGATATCGTCGATGCTGCGGACACCGCCGCCGACCGTCAGCGGCATGAAGCAGGCTTCCGCGGTGCGGCGCACCACGTCCATCATGGTGCCGCGATCCTCGTGCGTCGCGGTGATGTCGAGGAAGCACAGTTCGTCGGCGCCCGCGGCGTCGTAGGCCACCGCCGCCTCGACCGGATCGCCGGCGTCGCGCAGATCGACGAAGTTGACGCCCTTGACGACGCGGCCGTCCTTGACGTCGAGGCAGGGAATGACGCGGACTTTGAACATGGCGCTCCTACGCGGCCTGCGCGCCGATCAGCGCGAGCGCCGCGGCCGGGTCGAGCCGCCCGTCATACAGCGCGCGGCCGACGATCGCGCCGGCGAGCCTTTTTGCGCGCGGCTGCAAGAGCGCCTTGACGTCCTCGATCGAGGCGAAACCGCCCGACGCAATCACCGGAATCGATATGCTCGCCGCCAGGCCGATGGTGGCGTCGAGATTGAGGCCCTTCAGCAGGCCGTCGCGGGCGATGTCGGTGAAGATGATCGCGGCGACGCCGGCATCCTCGAACCGCCGCGCGATCTGAAGCGCGGTCAACTGCGACGCTTCCGCCCAGCCTTCGACCGCGACCTTGCCGTCGCGGGCATCAAGCCCGACCGCGACGCGGCCCGGAAAGCGCTTTGCCGCGTCCTTCACCAGCGCCGGATCGCGCACCGCCGCGGTGCCGATGATCACCCGCGCGATGCCCTTGCCGAGCCAGGCCTCGATGGTGCGCACGTCGCGGATGCCACCGCCGAGCTGCACCGGCATGGCGACGGCCTTCAGCATCGATTCGACCGCCTGCGCATTGATCGGCTTGCCGGCGAAGGCGCCGTCGAGATCCACCACGTGGAGATATTCGAAGCCCTGCGCCGCGAATGTACGCGCCTGCGCCGCGGGATCGAGGCTGAACACCGTCGCGCGCGCCATGTCGCCCTGCTCCAGGCGCACGCATTGGCCGTCCTTCAGGTCGATCGCGGGGAACAGGATCATGGGGCGTACACTGGAGGCGGGCACGGCAAACTCTCCTCCCCACCGCAAGAGCGGGGGGAGGGGAGACGGCCGGCGCTCCGTTCGATTACCAGAGAACTCACGGCTTCCACTTCAGAAAATTCGCGATCAGCGCCAGCCCGAAGCGTTGGCTCTTTTCAGGATGAAACTGCGTTCCGATCATGGTGTCCTTGCCGACGATCGCGGTGACAGGTCCGCCGTAATCGGCGCGCGCGATCACGTCGGCATCCTCGCGGGCATCGAGGTGATATGAATGCACGAAGTAAGCATGACGGCCGTCCGGCCCGAGCGGCAAGTCTTCGAGGAGCGGATGGCCGCGGACCAGGTCCAGCGTATTCCAGCCCATATGCGGGATCTTCAAGCCGTCGTCGTGCGGCGCGATCCGGACCACGTCGCCGGCGATCCAGCCGAGCCCGTCGGTGGTGACGTGCTCCCGGCCGCGCGTCGCCATCAACTGCATGCCGACGCAGATGCCGAGAAACGGCCGCGCTTTCTCACGCACCGCCTGCGTCATGGCCTCGACCATGCCGTCGAGCGCATCGAGCCCGCTGCGGCAATCGGCGAACGCGCCGACGCCGGGCAACACGATGCGATCGGCGCGCGACACCGCGTCCGGATCGCGCGTCACCACGATCTTGTCCGGCACGTCCATGCCGCGCGCGGCGCGCTCGAACGCCTTGGCCGCCGAATGCAGATTGCCGGAGCCGTAATCGATGATCGCGACGCTCACCGCCCCGATCCCGGGCGCGGGAACGAGCCGACCACGTCGGGATACAGCGACGACGCCGGCAGCGGCATCCGCCGCACCGGCGGCGGCTCGCCACGATCGACCGGCGGCTGATAGCCGCCGACGGCCTGGCGCGAACCCGCCCAGCGATCGAAGAAACGCCGCTCGGCCTGCTCCCTGTCGTCGGCGACGATGACGTCGAGCTGACGCCAGTGCCGCCGGGACAGCGTCCAGCGCCACAGCGTCGCGGCCTCCAGCCCCATCAGCAGCTCGATCAGCAACATGACGCCGAGCCGGATGTCGCCGCCGACATGCAGCGCCGACAGCACCGCCACGATCGCTCCGTTGACGGCGATATAGCCGATCAGCGCCAGCCACAGCCGGTGATACACCAGCCAGAACAGCCCGGCGAGAAACGCCCAGACGTAAAACCCGTCGCGAATGAACACGAAGCGATCCGCGGCGTTGCGGGATTCGTTGTCGGGCGCCAGAGGCGCGTGAACCGTAAAGACCGGCATGGGACCTCTCGATCGATGATCAACGCCAGTCAGCCGCCGAGCTGACCCTTGGTGGACGGCACCTCGCCGGCATTGCGCGGATCGATCGCGACCGCCGCGCGCAGCACCCGCGCCAGCCCCTTGAAGCAGGATTCGGAGATATGGTGGCTGTTCTCGCCATATAGGGTCTCGACATGCAGAGTCACGCCGGCGTTCATGGCGAAGGCGTGAAACCATTCGCGCACCAGCTCGGTGTCGAACTCGCCGATCTTGTCGCGCGGAAACGCCGCCTTGAACACCAGCACCGGACGGCCGGAGATGTCGATCACCACGCGCGACAGCGTCTCGTCCATCGGCATGTGAATGCTGGCATAGCGCGTGATGCCGGCCATGTCGCCGAGCGCCTGCCGGACCGCCTGGCCGAGCGCGATGCCGACATCCTCGGTGGTGTGGTGATGATCGACGTGCAGGTCGCCATCGGCCTTGACCGCGACGTCGATACGCGAATGCCGGGCGAAGAGGTCCAGCATGTGATCGAAAAAGCCGATCCCGGTCGCGACCTCGGACTTGCCGGTGCCGTCGAGGTTGACCGACACCTCGATGTCGGTCTCCTTGGTCTTGCGCTTGATCGTCGCCGTCCGCATCGAAACACGCTCTTTGGTCGGAAAACGAGCCCTTCTAACAGGCCGAGCCGGGCTTCGCCACCGCCGGCTGGCCGCTCCGGGCGCGAAGTTCGGCTTATGGTGAGCGGAATCGGATGACAAGACCTGCGATTTGCATCCGCGCATCGCAGTGCCTAGATCAGCACGCGAAGAGCGCGATGACTTCTCTTCGATTAGCCATCCCGCTCTATCATTATGTTCGAGCATGATCTTTTCGGAAAACCGGCACCCACTTTTCCGGATCATGCTCTAATGAGGGCTTCATGAGTTTCGCACACCCGCAATCCGGCGACGGCGCGCCGCAGGTCTGGCACGGCACCACCATCCTGACCGTCCGTAAAGACGGCCGCGTGGTGATCGGCGGCGACGGCCAGGTGTCGATCGGCCAGACCGTGATCAAATCCAACGCCCGAAAGGTCCGCAAGCTCGGCAAGGGCCAGCCCGGTTCTGAAGTGATCGGCGGCTTCGCCGGCGCCACCGCGGACGCGTTCACGCTGTTCGAAAGGCTGGAAGCCAAGCTCGAGCAATACCCCGGGCAACTGACCCGCGCCGCGGTCGAACTCGCCAAGGACTGGCGCACCGACCGCTATCTGCGGCGGCTGGAGGCGATGATGATCGTCGCCGACAAGGACGTGTCGCTGGTCCTGACCGGCACCGGCGACGTGCTGGAGCCGGAGGCCGGCGTGATGGCGATCGGCTCCGGCGGCAACTACGCGCTGGCGGCCGCGCGCGCGCTGGTGGATTCGGACAAGGACGCCGAGACCATCGTGCGCCGCGCGCTCGATATCGCCGCCGACATCTGCGTCTACACCAACCGCAACGTGACGATCGAGACGCTGGAAAGTTAGAGCGATCCGTTCCTTTGTGATTCGAGGCTCGCCTAAAAACGGCTCGCACCTCGGGACGACGGAAAACACCGACCTGCCGTCACCCTGAGGTGCGAGGGCGCAGCCCGAGCCTCGAAGGGCGACGGCGTGCAGCAAAGAAGAACATGACAGACTTTTCTCCCCGCGAGATCGTTTCCGAACTCGACCGCTTCATCGTCGGGCAAACCGACGCCAAGCGCGCGGTCTCGATCGCGCTGCGCAACCGCTGGCGGCGGCTGCAGCTTACCGGCGCGTTGCGCGAGGAAGTGCTGCCGAAGAACATCCTGATGATCGGCCCGACCGGCGTCGGCAAGACCGAGATCGCGCGACGGCTGGCGAAACTCGCCGGCGCGCCCTTCATCAAGGTCGAGGCGACGAAATTCACCGAGGTCGGCTATGTCGGCCGCGACGTCGAACAGATCATCCGCGATCTCGTCGAGGTCGCGATCGCGCAGACCCGCGAGCGCAAGCGCAAGGACGTGCAGGCGCGCGCGCAGGTCGCCGCCGAGGATCGCGTGCTCGACGCGCTGGTCGGCGCCAACTCCAGCGCCGCGACCCGCGACTCGTTTCGCAGGAAGCTGCGCGCCGGCGAACTCAACGACAAGGAAATCGAGATCGAAACCCAGTCGTCAGGCGGCACGCCGATGTTCGAGATTCCGGGCATGCCCGGCGCGCAGATGGGCGCGATCTCGATCGGCGACATCTTCGGCAAGATGGGCGGACGTACCAAGACTCGGCGGCTGACGGTGCTGGATTCGCACGAATTGCTCGTCAACGAGGAGGCTGACAAGCTGCTCGACAGCGATCAGCTGGTGCAGGAATCGATCGGCGCGGTCGAGAACAACGGCATCGTGTTTCTGGACGAGATCGACAAGATCTGCGTGCGCGACGGCCGCAGCGGCGGCGAGGTATCGCGCGAGGGCGTGCAGCGCGATCTCCTGCCGCTGATCGAGGGCACCACGGTCTCCACCAAGCACGGCGCGGTGAAGACCGACCACATCCTGTTCATCGCGTCGGGCGCGTTTCACATCGCCAAGCCCTCCGACCTGTTGCCGGAGCTGCAGGGCCGGCTGCCGATCCGCGTCGAACTGCGGGCGCTGACCCGCGACGACATGCGCCGCATCCTCACCGAGCCGGAAGCCTCGCTGATCAAGCAATATGTCGCGCTGCTGCGGACCGAGGGCGTCACGCTCGATATTTCCGACGGCGCGATCGACGCGCTGGCCGATGTCGCGGTGGCAGTCAATTCGAGCGTGGAAAATATCGGCGCGCGGCGGCTGCAGACCGTGATGGAGCGGGTGCTCGACGACATCTCGTTCACGGCTCCCGACCGCAACGGCGACACCATCCGGATCGACGCGGACTACGTGCAGAAGCACGTCGGCGATCTGGCGAAGAACGCGGATCTGAGCCGGTTTATCTTGTGAAAGACGATACCAGACAAGCCGTCATCCTGAGATGCGAAGCCGCACTTGCCGCGCGCACTTCGGGATGACGGCGGCCTGCGGATTGCCCGTTAAGATCGCGCCCGCCGCACCCGCACGTAAAGCGCGCCTTCGCCGCCGTGGCCGATGGCTGCTTCCTCGAAGCCGACCACCAGCGCCCGGAATTCCGGCAGACCGAGCCAGAGCGGCACCTGCCGGCGCAGCACGCCGCGCTCGCTGTGCGGCCCGACGCTGCGGCCCTTGCCCGTGATCACCAGCACGAAGTCCAATCCGTCGCTGCTGGCGCGCTGCAGGAATCCGAGCAGCGCGCCATGCGCGCGCGACTGCGTCATGCCGTGCAGATCGATGCGGGCGTCGATCTGCTTGCGTCCGCGCGACAACCGGCTGCG
>CAXUBE010000112.1:0-7844 GCA_964249215.1 uncultured Rhodopseudomonas sp.
GCGGTCTTCGGCATCCCCCGCGGCCTCGCCGGGGCCGGGCGCGCCATTCCCCGCGGCGGGACCACTGCCCTGCCCGGTCGCAGCGATGCCGTTGCCGGGAGTACCGGCAGCCGGACCGCCCGGCATCGCTGTTCCGGACGCGTTTGTGCCGGAGGCGCTGCCGCCGAGCGCACCGCCGCTGCTACCCGCGCCGCCCCCTGCAGAACCACCACCGCCGCCTCCGCTGCCCTGCGCCAATGCGACGACGGAGGACATCAAGACGGCGGCCAGAGCGACCGCCAGCGGCCTGGTCATGCGATTGAAAGGTGTCATGATTGTCTCCTTGGAAAAGTTCAATGCCAAAGCCGTATGGCTGTTCCGGAAGCGGAACGATTTCCGGATGCAACGCTTGAGGATGGGGACAATGGGCCGATGCGCAAGCTGATCGACATTTACGACGACACGCTGGACAAGCTCAAGCAGCTCGGCCGCGACCGCATGGCGACGCTGCAGGAGCTCGCGGACGAAGCTTTTGTGGCGCTCCTGAAAGCTCACGGCGTGCCGATCGACCTCAAGGACGCGCTGCGCAAGAGCGCGGCAGCGTCGAAAGCCACGCGCGGCGCATCTGCAAAACCAACGGCCGCGCCGCGCAAGGTCGCCGCGGCAAAACACAATTTGTCACCCGGCAGGTCATCATCGAGAAAGCGAGCCGATGTCAGACGATCCGTTTGAATTGGGCCAGCGCGCCGCGCGCGATGGCATCCCGGCCGAAGCTAATCCATACCGCGACGGCAGCGAGGAGCATTCGCTGTGGGCCGCAGGGCACGAGCGCATCGCGGCCGAGATCGAAGCCGGCGAAGGCGAAGGCACCTGATGTCGATCTGTGCCGTTTTTCCAATCAAAAAAATATTTTACCCAATCTTTCTCAAGCTTTTGGTGAAGCGCGGACCGTTGGCGGCGTAAAATGTCGCGGCACCTCCCATCGCCGTCACGTGCGCAGGCTCGAGCGTGCGCACCACCCGTGCCGGCGCGCCGATGATAAGGGCATTTTCCGGAAACGCTTTGCCCTCGGTGATGATCGAGCCGGCACCGACCACGCTGTTGCGGCCGATCCGCGCGCCGTTCATCACGATCGATCCCATGCCGATGAGCGCACCGTCTTCCAGCGTGCAGCCATGCAGGATCACATTATGGCCGACCGTGCAGTTCTTCCCGATCGTCAAGGGAAACCCGGCATCGGTGTGGCAGGTCGCATTGTCCTGCACGTTCGACCCCTCGCCGACCTCGATCCATTCGTTGTCGCCGCGCAGCACCGCGCCGAACCAGATGCTTGCGGATCGCAACAGCCGCACCCTGCCGATCACCGTCGCGGTGTCGGCGATGAAATAATTGCCGTCGTCGGGAAATTCCGGGCTCTGCCCGTCAAGCTGATAGATCGCCATCTGCATCTCCTGTTGCGACACTACTCTTCGCGACGGCGGCGGCGCAGGGCAACGGTTTTCAGGCGAAGGCGCCGATCGCTTTCAGCATGCTGAGCACGAAGGTGCCCGACATCAGGCTCCAGAACCCGGCCAGCACCGTCGCCATCATGACGAATTCGGCACGGCGGCGCTCGATGCGCCGGCCCCGCAGCGTCGAGCGCATGATCAGGAACGGCGCGGCGAACACCAGGAACGGCACCAGCGCGAAAGCCTTCGGCGCCCTGCCGTCTTGCAGCAGCGCGAAGCGTGCCGGCTGCTTCAGCAGCGCGTGATATCCGCTGGCGAGCGCGCCCGCCAACGCAAAGCCGATCAGCAGCGAGAAGAAATTATCGATCACATCCGACGGCATCGACGGCTTTCGTTACGCGGCACTCACGCTTGCTGTGTCGCAAAACGCATCGTCGCCCGCCACTCCATCCTTAAAGAAGGGTTAACGCCCGAACCGGAACGGCGCTGCGGGCTCGGCTCGCGGGGCGCTTGTCCGGCCGGCGCCGTTCTGGACCGTCGCGGCGCGTGGCATAATCGGGGTTGATTCGATGCAACTGAAAGCGCCGCATGACCCTTCTGACATCGGCACAACTCGCGCGCCGCAGCCCCCGCGAGCGCCGCCGTGGCCATCGTCTGCCGATCATCATCTGCGGCGGATTGCTCGCGGCCGCGGCGATCGCTGCGGTCGCGTATCTGCTCTGGCCGACCTGGCGCGCGGAAGATGCCAGCGCGCCCGCGCACATCCCGGTCAGCATCGCCAATACGCTGTTCAACGTCCCGACCAAAGCGTTCCGGATCAAGCTGCAGCAGCACTCCGGGCCGCAGGAACGCGTCGACCTGAATTTCGACTATCCCTCGCTGGAGGCACCCGCGCATGCCCGGCACGTCAGCAGCGACAACGTCGGGGAGGCGCCGCAGCCGATCGACCGGATTTTCCTGTCGATCGCCGCGCATCACGACGCGTTGTCGCCGGAGCAGCGCTTGCGCACGATCTATCCGCGCTATCTGTCGCCCGCTCCGCCCGTGGTGCAGGACGGCCTTGTGACGCGCGCGTTCAAGGACGGCTCGCCCTATGGCAATGAGGATCTGTTTTCGGCGAGCGAACCGATGCTGGTGACGCGCTGTACCCGCGACGGCATCACGCCGGGGATGTGCCTGAGCGAACGGCGCATTCAGGGCGCGGATTTGATCTTTCGGTTTCCGCGGCAATGGCTGGCGCAATGGCGACAGGTTGCCGGCGCGATGGAGCGCCTCACCGCGCAGCTTTACGGAACTGGCAAGTAGCGCGCGTCATTCCGCAACGCGCAAAGCTCAGCCGTTGTCGACCAGGTCGTCTTCCAGGATCGCCATCTGGAACTGAAACGAACGGTCGTCGTCCTCGTCATCGACGAACAGCACGCCGATGAACTCCTCCCCGATATAAACCTCGGCGGAATCGTCCTTTTTCGGGCGCGGCACCACGCGGATCTTCTGATTGCCGAACACCCGCTTGAGGTAGGCGTCGAGCTTCCTGACTTCCTGCACGTCCATCGCCGTCTCCGATCCGCTCGCGCCCGCCGGGCATCGCCGCAGCTTGCTACTGTCTTGAAGGGCGCGCCGCAAGCCCCGCGCAGCGGCTTGCCGCGCTAAATGCCGATCGCGTTCAGCATCTGGTTCATGGTGCGCGACGGCTCCGAGCAGCCCGCTTCGCCCACCACCTTGGCCGGCACGCCGGCGACGGTGACGTTGTGCGGCACTGGCTTGACCACGACCGAGCCGGCCGCGATCCGCGCGCAATGTCCGACCTCGATATTGCCGAGTATCTTGGCGCCGGCGCCGATCATCACGCCGTGACGGATTTTCGGGTGGCGGTCCTCGTTTTCCTTGCCGGTGCCGCCCAGCGTGACGCCGTGCAGGATCGAGACGTCATCCTCGATCACCGCGGTCTCGCCGACCACCAGCCCGGTGGCGTGGTCGAGGAAGATGCCGCGGCCGATTGCCGCCGCCGGATTGATATCGGTCTGAAACACCGAAGACGACCGGCTCTGCAGATAATAGGCGAAATCCTTGCGGCCCTTTTTGTGCAGCCAGTGCGCCAGCCGGTGAATCTGGATCGCGTGGAAGCCCTTGAAGTAAAGCAGCGGATCGATGAAGCGCGTGGTCGCCGGGTCGCGGTCGAACACCGCCACCATGTCGGCGCGGAACGCGTTGCCGATGTCGGGCTCGTCGCGCAGCGCCTCGTCGAAGGTCTGGCGGATCAGGTCGCCGGACAGCGCCGAATGATCGAGCCGCTCGGCGACGCGATGCACCACCGCATCCTCCAGCCGGTCGTGATGCAACACCGTCGAGTAGATGAACGACGCGAGTTCGGGCTCGCGGCGGACGATGTCTTCCGCCTCGATGCGCACGCGCTGCCAGATCGGATCGAGCGCCGCCAGTTTCGAATTCTGCGGATTGGCCTGATGCATTGCCATAGGGGTCTCTTGTTCTGTCGTTGCAGGTCCGCTTATAGCACGGCAAGTACAGCGCTGTCGCTACGCCGATGGCTCATCAGGATTGCGGCTTTCGCCCCCAACGTATTGAACACACGAAAGTTTTGAAATACACGGCCGCTTCGGCGCGGTTGCCGGGCCGCATCAACGTGGTCGGCCGCAGGATTTTATCAAGTTGCGGTCAACAAATCTTTTCGCGCCGTGGCAGCCGAGCGTCGCTCAGCGACGCCGCGCCAGAAACGCCAGCACGCCGGCCTTGTAGACCTTGTCGCCGACCGCGCGCATGTGGTCGCGGTTCGGAATGTCGAGCGCTTGCGATCCGGGAATGATGTCCGCCAGCGCCTGCGCCGAGCCGCCGACCTCGTCGGCGGTGCCGACCGCGATCAGCACCGGCACGGCGATGCTGGCGGCCTCCGCCTCGCTCATCAGCCGCCGCGAGCCACGCATGCAGGCGGCAAGCGCCCGGCGGTCGGATTTGGTCTGGTCGGCGAAGGCGCGGAAGGTGCGGCCCATGGGATCGGTGACGTCCACAAGCGACGGCGCCTCGAGCGCGAGCGCGACGTTATCGCCGGGGCCGCCACCGACGATCAGCCCGATGCCGAGCCCGCCGAAGATCGCGGAACGGACCAAGCCGGGAAGCCGCAGCGCGAGCTGCGCGGCCATGCGCGCGCCCATCGAATAACCCATCACGTCGGCACGCTGAATCTTGAGGTGACTCATGAGCGCGACCGCGTCATCGACCATGACCTGAAGTTCATAGTCTTCCGGCTTGTAAAGCTTTGTCGATTCGCCATGGCCGCGATTGTCCAACGCGATCACGCGACGGCCGTTGCGAACGAGTTCGGACACCCAGCCGGGATAGACCCAGTTGATCGCCTTGCTGGAGGCGAAGCCGTGGATCAGCAGGATCGGATCGCCCTCGCCTTCGTCGAGATAGGCGATCTGCACGCCGCCATGGTCAAAGCTCGGCATCGGTCGTCCGGGTGTGGAAAGAGTGAAGGCGCGGCTGCGGTGCCATCAAAGCGCGACACGGAAAAGTGGGAACGAGAAGTCATCACGCTCTAACAAGCGGCGGGCATGCCCGGCAACTGCGCGCTGCGCCGGTCGACCTCGGCCTGCGCCTGCGCCTGCGCCAAGATCCGGCGCACGTTCCTCGCCTTGCGCCGGTCGATCCAGGATTGCGTCATCCGCTCGGTCCCGGACTTGATCGAGGCCAGCATCCCGAGCAGCGCGATCACCGCGCCGAAAATCCACCAGGTGAAATTCAGCGCGCCGAGCGTCAGAAGCAGCGCGCCGCGGCCGAGAATTTTCAGGATGCCGCGGGTCTGACCGCCTTTGGCCTCCGCCAGCCGTGCGGCGCGGGTGACGTCCTTCGGACCCTCGGCGATCCGCAGCGTATCCAGCGCGCCGCGGGTGCCGGCCTTTTCGCTGACCCGGCCGACATCCTTGGCAAGCCGCACCAGCCCGCCGGCCTTTTCGGCCCGAAAGGCCGCCTTCACCGCGCTGATGGTCTCGCCGGGGCGGTTCAGCGATCCGTTCGCCACCGCCTGCCGCAGCATCGACGCGTCGACGATTTCGCCCGCCGAGCGGCCGGCCCATTTGGTCAGGCCCTCGCCGAGCCGGCCGACCTTGCGCGCGTCCTTGACCAGCGTCAGCCCGGCCCGCAGCGGGACCGCGCCGCCGATGCTGACATAGGTTGCCGCGGTGATCGCAAGCCCCGCCGTTGCAAGCCCCAGGATCAGATGATCGGTATCTTCGCCCATCGCCAGATGCGTGCTTTCGCGTACCACGTCGCGGATGTCGCCGAACACGAACAGGTCGCCTGCGACTGTGCCCGACAGGCTCGCGGCGTCGTCCGCGTTGCCGGTCAAGAGCCCGTTGGCGAACTTGCCGGCGATGTGCGCGGTCGAGTTTTCCTCGGCCACCGCGGCCGCGACCCGGTTCTGCAAGGCGTCGGGCAGCGGCGCGTTTTTGGCGGCCGCAAGGTCGCTCAGGCTCTGCGCCAGGTCGGCGTCATTGGCGTCCAGCGCGGCGGCGGTATTGCGCGCCAGCGCGTCGCGATCGTTTCGCAGCACAGAATCGACCTGCAGATCGGACAACGACACCGGATCGTCCTGCGCGGCCAGGATCGCACCGCCCTCTCGGGCATGCGGCAGGACCAGCACGAACGCCACCGCGAACAGCGTGATGCCGAGCTTTGCCAGTCGGATGCCGCGCGTTGTCATTGATCTGCCCTGCGACGACCCACCGGATGTGGGAGGTTAATTTTACAACACGCCTGCCCCGACGAAAGAAGGGCTTTCGGAAACACGCGGTTTGTGTCGAATTTCTGAGGTAACAACGCACCCGCTGCGCTATTAACCAAACCCACTTGCCGCTATGGTGCGCCGCATTCTCGACGTTGCGACGGAAGGTAACCGATGTCCGATCACGTGGTTCCGCACTTCCACAACGACGCCGGCGTTCCGATCATCGAGATCGGCTCGACCGAATTCATGTGCGTCGGCGCCAACCCGCCCTTCGACCATCCGCATGTGTTTCTCGACCTCGGCAACGACAACGAGATCATCTGCCCGTACTGCTCGACGCTGTATCGCTTCGCCGCCGACCTGTCGCCGGGTCAGGCACGGCCGCCCGAATGCGTGGTGAAGGACAAAGCCGCGTAATGGACCTGTGGCCCGGTCGCGCACCATCGTGGTGGCTGGTGCAGGCATCGGCGGGCTGACCGCCGCGCTGGCGCTGGCCGGCAAGGGCTTTCGCGTCATCGTGCTGGAAAAGGCCGAACGGCTGGAAGAAGCCGGCGCCGGCCTGCAATTATCGCCCAACGCCAGCCGGGTGCTGATCGACCTCGGGCTGCGCGCCCGCCTTGCCGCGCGCGCCACCGTGCCGGATGCGGTGACGGTGTTCAGCGCACAACGCGGCAAGGAAGTCGTCCGGCTGCCGCTCGGCGCGGGGGCGACCTTCCGCGCCGGCGCGCCCTATTGGGTGATCCACCGCGCCGATCTGCAGGCGGCGCTGAAGGCCGAGGTCGACGACAATTCCTCGATCGAGCTGCGGCTCGGCTGCCAATTCGAGGACGTTGCCAGCCACGCCAAGGGCATCACCGTCAGCCAGCGCAAGGATACCACGCGGCAGCAGGAGCCGGCGCTGGCGCTGATCGGCGCCGACGGCATCTGGTCGGCGGTGCGCCATCATCTGTTTCCGCAGATCCAGCCGCAATTCGGCGGCATGATCGCATGGCGCGGCACCATCGACGCCAAGCAATTGCCGCGCGAATTCGGCACCCGCGGCGTGCAGCTATGGATGGGCCCGAACGCGCATCTGGTCGCCTATCCGATTTCCGCCGGCCGGCAGACCAACATGGTCGTGGTGGTGCCCGGCGACTGGAACAGGATCGGCTGGAACACCCCCGGCGACGCCGCCGAGATTCGCCGCCGCTTCGCCTCGAAGCGCTGGCCCGCGGCGGCGCGCATGATGGTCGGCGCGGTCGACGTGTGGACGCGCTGGGCGCTGTTCACCATGCCGAACGGCGGGGTCTGGGGGTCGGGCGCCACCGCGCTGCTCGGCGATGCCGCCCATGCGATGCTGCCATTCGCGGCGCAAGGCGCGGCGATGGCGATCGAGGACGCCGCGGTGCTGGCGAAATGCCTGTCGGACAGCCATGGCGAACATGCCGACGGCGACGTGCAGAGCGTGCCGGCCTCGCTGCAGCGCTACGCCCAGATGCGCCGCGCGCGGGTGGCGCGGGTGCAGCGCATGGCAAAACTGAATGCGCGCATCTATCACCTGACGGGACCCGCGGCCTTGGCCCGCGACGTCGCGATGAAACTCATCGGTGGCGAGAAGCTGCTGACGCGGCCGGATTGGCTGTATGACTGGCGGGTGTGACCGCGCGCACGCGACGCCGGGGTCGTCGTTTTAATAC